>JAUIBJ010000300.1 GCA_030428025.1 Alphaproteobacteria bacterium | reverse complement strand
GTCTCGGTCATCGCCGTCTCGATGGCATAGGTCAGCGCCACGCGGGCATGGAACCGCGCGCCAAGCGCCTCGCCTTTCGTCGGCACCACCACTGGCTCGGGCATCTCGTCCTTGGCATAGACGGTGGCATTGCGCCCCATCGCCTCGTAATGCGCGAGCGAGGTGATGGGCGCGTTGGAGAACAGCTCCAGATTGTTGTGCGGCAGACGGTCCTTGTGATGGATGACCGCCGTGCCCTTCGACTGAATTCCGATGCCGATGCCCGAGCCCGAAAGCCGCGCCGCGCTGAGCCCCAGGAAGGACGTGTCGGCGGTGTGCCACATGCGCAGCACCCGCATCCGCCCGCCGCCCGCCTCGATGCCGGATTTCAGCGCGCGCAGAACGGCGCTCAGCCGGTGGCCCGCCAGCGTGCGGAAGATCCTCGTACCGAAGCCGGGGCTGATGCCCACGACGATCTCGGCGGGGTCGGTGCCGCGCGAGGCCGGACCCATCTCGCGGTACTCGATCGCCCGCGCCTCGCCCGCCTCGCTGGCCGCTTCGGCGCGCAGCACCTCCTCGCGGTTGAGCACGTCGCGGATCGCGGCCAGCTCCTTGCGCCGCGCCTCTGTGAGACGATAGCCCGAACCCGGCCCGGTATAGTCGTTGGGGTCGTTCACCGCGCTCAGGACGCGGCCGTCGCGCACCACGGCGGAGGTTTGCAGATAGTCGCCCGAGACCCGCAGCTTCACCAGAAACAGCAGGTTCTCGGCCTCGGCCACGAAGCCGCCCTTGTGCAGCGAGCGGATCACATCGAGCACGGTGACGTCCTGATCGTGAATCTTCTGGCTGATGAGCGCCACCTCACGAGGCGAGAAACTGTCGGTGTCGTTCGACCCCGACGCCACGGCGACAGAGCGTTTCATCACCTCCGTCGCCTCGGCCAGGTCCAGATCCTTCAGCACATGCGCGAGCGCATCCACCGCCCGGCGACGCAGATCCAGCGCGGTGGCGTCCTCGACCGCGGTCAGCCCGCCATCGGCCTCGAAATCCCGCTGGAGGACAAGGAATTCCTCCAATTCCTCGCCGTTGAAGGACGATGGGTTGAAGGAGTTGTCGTATTTCAGGATCGAGCCGAAGCCCGAACAGATCAGGTCGGACCCGCCGATGAGGAAAGGCAGAACCTTGGCCGCGACCCGCATGTCGGATTCCGAATGCCGCGCATCGTTGCCCGAAGCGCATTCCAGATCGAGCCAGACTGCGACGAGGTTCTCGGCCAGGATTTCCCGCACCCCGCCGGGGATGGACGAGGCCAGCGGCGCCCCGTCGATGCCGCCGTTCTGGGTGCCCTGCGAGCCCATGCCGCGCTGCAGGCAGAGACAGCGGGCCTCCAAGTAGAGCAGTGACTTTGCCTCGTGAAAGCCCATCAAGAGTTCCGCCGCCGCCCCGGACGTGCAGCGCATCTTGATGCCCCTGGACGCATAGGCGGCCGCGAGCCACGCCTTCGACCATGGCGTGTCGTCGCCATCGACGAAGGCGCTTTCGGTGCCGTAGACCGACACCGTCTCGGCATAGGAGGTGAAGCCCGCCATGCCGATTTCCAGTTCCTCGGCCTCTTCGCTGGAACACTGGAACAGCGTGCCGGCCCGGCCCACCGCCGAGCCCACGCAGCACGCGAGCGCATTCGACCACGAATTGCGCGCCACGCGCATGGTGGTCTCGATCTCGTCGAAACCGAGTGCCACGGCGATGGCCGCATCGGCGGCCAGTTGCAGCGGGTCGTCCTTGGCGTTGGTCACATGCGCCTGATTGCCGGGGGTTTTGCGGGCGCGCATCTTGGAATAGGCAAAGGCCAGTTCCATCGCGTTCAGTTGCGCCACCGTCTCGGCCAGCTTCGCCGGCGTCAGGCCCCGCGCCAGACGGGTCAGCTCGGTTCGCGGCACGTTCATGTCCACCAGCATCCGCGCCAGATGTTCCGACGGGATCGCCATCGCCTCCTCGGCGATCTCGGGGTCGATGTGATAGGCGGCGACGAAGGCATCAATCAGGTCGAAATCCTTCGCCTCCACCCCGTCCATCGCCGTCACCCTGCCGCCCGAGATCGTCAGCCCCGGCTTGGGGTCGGCGGCCCCGGCAAAGGCCGAAAAGCCGTTCTCGGGGTCTTCGACGGCAAACTGGTCGTGGCGCAGCGGGCGCGCGTCCCAGTCGTCGAACCGTTTCCAGCGGTTGGCGTCATAGTCGGGCATGTCGCTTCTCTCCCATAAGCTTCTCCTGACGGGGGCCCTTGTCTTGTATCACGGATCGGGGTTTGAGTGGGCGCGAGCAACGGCCGAGAGGAAAAGCCAGATGATTCCGATACACGGCGCGCGGCCGAAATCGGTGCAGGCCTACCGGCGGCGCCCCGGGGCGTATGCGCTCCTGCCGCGCGACGGCAAGGTGCTCCTGACGTTTCAGAGTACACCCGTCCCGGAACTGCAGTTGCCTGGCGGCGGCATCGACCCGGGCGAGACGCCGATGCGGGCACTGCACCGCGAAGTACGCGAGGAGACCGGCTGGCGCGTGCGCCCGCTGCGTCTTCTGGGGCGTTACCGGCAATATGGGTTCATCCCCGAATACGACATGTGGGCCGAGAAGATCTGCGCAATCTACCTGGCCCGCCCCGTCCAGTGGGTCGCCCCGCCCGAGCATGGAGAGCATAGCGTGGTCTGGGCCACGCCCGAAGAGGCGGCAGAGCGGCTGACCAACCCGGGCGACCGCGCCTTCCTGCGCGCGGCGCTGTTGTCGCGGACGTGATCCGTTGGCCGCCGCGCTCATTCCGACACCACTTCGGCACCGCTCTGCCGGATCGCCTCGGCCAGCGGCGGCGGCGGCGCCTCTTCCGAGATCAGGCAGACGGATTTGCGCCAGCCGATGATCTGCTGTAGCGACCGGTTGCCGAATTTCGAGGAATCGGCGAGGATCAGGGCCTCGTCGGCACAGTCGATCATCGCCGCATAGACCTGCGCGGCGATGAGCAAGGCCTCGCTGACCCCCTGTTCATCCACCCCCGAGGCACCCATCACAGCCACCGGTGTACGGAACTGGCGGATGCATTTAAGCGTCTCGGCGCCATAGACCAGCCCCTCCTTGGGCTCGACGATGCCGGGCAGCGCCATCACCTGAATGAGCGGGTTGATCGATAGCTCGGTGGCGATGCTGAAGGCCGGGGTGAGCACCGTCAGCTGCCGGTCGGTGCCGCGCAGGGCGCGGGCGAAATGCAGTGTCGTGGCCCCGCCGCCGATGAAGAGGCTGTCGGCCTCGCCGATCCGCGCCAGCGCGAGCCGCGCGATCTCTTCCCGGGCCTTGACATGCAGAAGCGCGCGTTCGGCCAGTGCGGGCTCGAAGGTGCGGGTGCGCACCGCCCCGCCATAGGTGCGCTTGATCCGCCCGGTTTCGTCCAGCTCGGTCAGGTCGCGCCGCACGGTTTCGGTGGACACGCCCAGATCCTCGGCCAGCTGGGTCACCCGGATCGAGGGGTTGGCCTCCAGCACGCTCAGGATGTGGTCATGCCGCTGGGTCTTCTTCGACATCGTCAGGTTCCCGTTCGCGTTGAGGCCACTATACGGGCTTTCCCCCAAAATCATAAGAAAAAATGCCCGACCTTGGTCAAAAAATGTTGTACATCAAAAATTAACTGATAGCATTCGCGGAGCTTGAGAGGGGAATCACGTGTTCAATTACGGCTATTTTTCCTTCGACTCGAAAGAAGACCTTCTGAAGAAGGCCGCCGAGTACTGGAACCCCGGCAAGGTCAGCTTCTGGACCGAGGCGGGCACGCCCATGGTCATCGACCGGCGCGAGGGGTATTTCCTGCACGACATGTCGGGCAAGCGCCTTATTGACCTGCATCTCAACGGCGGCACCTACAATTTCGGCCACCGCCACCCGGAACTGGTGGAGGTGCTGAAATCGGGGCTCGACTATTTCGACATGGGCAACCACTGGTTCCCTTCGGTGGCGCGTGCGGCCTTCGCCGAGCAACTGGTCAAGACCGCGCCGCACATGAAATACGCGATCTTCGGCTCTGGCGGGGCCGAGGCGGTGGAGATTGCACTCAAGACCGCCCGCTATGCCACCAAACGCAGGAAGATCGTCTCGATCATCAAGGGCTATCACGGCCATTCCGGCCTGTCGGTGGCCACAGGCGACGAGCGCTTTTCCAAGATCTTCCTCGCCGACCGGCCCGACGAGTTCATCCACGTTCCCTTCAACGATGCCGACGCGCTGGAGGATGTGCTGAAGAAAGGCGACGTGGCGGGGTTCATCGTCGAGACGATCCCGGCCACCTACGGCTTTCCGATGCCCGAGGAAGGATATCTTCAGACCTGCCAGGATCTCTGCCGCAAATACGGCACCAAGTTCATCGCCGACGAGGTGCAGACCGGGCTGATGCGGACGGGCGTGATGTGGGGGTGGCAGGGCTACGGCCTGACGCCCGACATGTTCGTTTGCGGCAAGGGGCTGGGCGGCGGGCTCTACCCGATCAGCGCGTGTCTGACGGACGAGCAATGCGGCGGCTGGCTGATCGAGGACGGCGCGGCGCATATCTCCACCTCCGGCGGGGCCGAGCTGGGCTGTCTGGTGGGCCATCACGTGATCGAGATGCTGCAGCGGCCCGAGGTGATCTCGAACGTGCATTTCGTGGCCGAGTTCTTCGCACAGGGCATGGCCGAGATGATGCAGCGGCACAGCGACATCTTCGTCGGCGTGCGCCAGCGCGGCGTGGTGCTGGGGCTAGAATTCGACCACCCCGAGGGCGCCGTCGCGGTGTCGCGGGCGCTTTATGAAAACGGGGTCTGGGCGATCTTCTCGTCGCTCGACAAGCGGGTTCTGCAATTCAAGCCGGGCGTCGTGCTCGACGTCGATCTCTGTCAGGAAATCCTCGACCGGTTCGACGCGGCGATGCCCCGGGCGCGGCAGCTTCTGAAATCGGCAAGGCGGGCGGCATGAGCGAACACGGCACGATCGAAGCCCCGAGGCTCTCGGTTCCCGACAGGGCGCTGTCGAGCGCGCGGATGAAGGTGGGGCGCGCGGCCTGGGCGGCGCGCTATTACCGGAAGTTCGGCCGCGACAAGGTGCTGGCCATCGCCGAGGCGGTGGCCCGGGCGGGCCATGAGAAGGCCGAGCATTTCGCCGATCGGGCGGTGGCCGAGACGGGCTTCGGCGTGGTCGAGCACAAGGCGATCAAGAACAAGGCCTGCACGCACGAGCTGCTGGATTTCTACCGCGACATGGATCTGGTCACGCCGCGCATCGACCGCGAGC
>JAUIBJ010000299.1 GCA_030428025.1 Alphaproteobacteria bacterium | reverse complement strand
GGGACGTACAGGCAAAGCGACAGCGCCAGCGCATGGATCGAAAGCCGCAGCGGCTGTGTCGGTTCGGCGCGGGCCAACAGCATGTGATCGCCCGACGAGGCCGTCTCGGCACGGGGGGTGTCCGCCTCCGGTGCCGCGCCGTCTCGGGCCATCCAGCCTGACCCCATAGAACCCACGCGGTCGGCGAAGGCGTCGATATCCTCTTCATCGAGGATCCGCTTCTTCTTCGGAGCGGCGGTGTCGCTGTGCATGTCCTTGGTATCGGTGCGCAGAAGGTCGAAGACCGTGTCCACCAGTTCGGCACTCACCGGCTGGGTCGCCTTGCCATGCAGCACCGCGGTGAACGGTAGATAGTCATGCGTGCGCTCGGCGATCCTGTCGGCCAGGAACCTGAAGGAATTGGGGTCGATCGCATCGGGCTTGGCATCCGGTGCGGACCCCACGGCGACCACCAGATGCGTGGGCTGGCCCTTTTCCTTGCCCGGCAGCCACCCCAGCGCGACGCGCACGCTGTCGCGGTCGATCAGGGCGATATCGTCGCAATCCCAGGTCAGCGCGCGGGTGCGGGAATCGACCATCTGAAAGGCGATGTCGAATTCTTCCACTATATCGGCGAATTGAATGCTCGGAGTTCTGCGAAATTCCATCGCGATAACCGAACCGTATGTCTGCGTAGTCATTGTCTGACGCCTTCATTGCCCCTTTTACCGGATATTAACCATGCAAATCGGGAGCTTGTGGGGAGGGATTGTGGCGGTTTCGTGGAAATCCGTCGGAAAATGACGAAATTGTAACGCACAAGCCCTTGCCGGGCTTGGGTTTTTCGTCAGGGCCGGTCGATCCGGGCGGCCATGAGGGCAATCGCCCTTTGATAGACCTCTGCCGCGTTCCATTCGCGAATCACGCGAAAATTCGGTTCTCCCGGCTGATAGCCCCGGCCGGGTTTCCAGCCCTTGCGGCGCAGGAAATTGGCGGTCGAGGCCAGCGCGTCGGCTTGGCTGTAGAAATCGACACGGCCGTTACGGTCGGCATCCACCCCGAAGGTCAGCGCGTTTCCCGGCAGGAACTGGGTATGGCCCAGCTCGCCATGCATCGCGCCCTTCGTGCCGGTGGTGATGGTGCCGTTATCCACCAGTTTCAGCGCGCCGATGGCATGCGGGGTGAAAAAAGCGGACCGGCGGCAATCATAGGCCAGCGTGGCGATGGCCGAGACGACCTCGCTGTCGCCCATGAAGCGGCCGAAGCCTGTTTCCATTCCGTGAATCGCGATCAGGATGCCGGCGGGCACCCCATAGGCCCGTTCGAGCGCGTCATAGAAGGCGGCGTTGCGCGCCTTGCGCTGACGCCCCTGCGCAACGATGGTCGCCGAGCCCCGAACCTGCATGAATTTCTCAAGCGAATAGCGAAAGGTCTTCTGGTTGCGGTCGGCGGCGATGGTGCGACTGGCATAGCTGGTCCGGGCCAGGGCCTGAAGCCCGCGGGCGCCCACGCCCGCCCGTTTCGCCTCGGCCGCGAAGGCCGCCTTCCACGCGCCGAAGCCCGCCGCCGTGTTGCCGCAGGGCGCGGCCGGCGCCGCAGTGGGAAAGGCCGCCGCCAGAAGCGCGGCGGCAAGTATCCGCAGAGAAGGTTGTCGCCGGGTCATTGGGCATCTCCGGGCCATGGGAACAGTCTAGCCAAACCCGGGCCCGTGAGAAAGCGATTCCCCCGCCTCAGCCCAGAATGCCCTGCAGGGCGGACATCGCATGCGCGGTGCTGCCGAAGGTCTGCAGTGCGATGAAGGTGCCAGTCAGCGCCGCGGCCTGCGAGGTCAGGCGCAGATTTTCGCCCTTGGACATGTTCAGCACCATCAGCGTAACGCCTACCGGCAACGCGAAAAGCGTCACCGCGAAGGACATCATCCAGGCGGATAGCCGGCGCGGAGCGAGATCCTCGATATCGGCCTCCTCGCGAGCCCGGGCATCGGCGGCGGCCTCGGCGGCCAGCTTGCCGGGATCGACCCAGTTTTCGTCAAAGATCTCGCGCAGACGCTCGGGCGAGGAGACATTGCCGAAGATCGCCGGGTCGTGATCGCTGATGCGCTGTTGCAGCAGGTCGTTGGTTTCCTCCACATCGGGCAGCTTGCAGGTGCTGACCGGGCGGCGCGCCTCGGGGGCGAGCCCGGTGGCGCGTGCGAAATCGGCGCTGGTCAGGACGACGTCGGTGTCGATCCATTTGACGTAGTCGGGCTTGAGCGCGCTGAACAGCGTCTGCAGCACCCGCGCCAAAAGGGAATCGCGTGCGAATGTCGAACCGCCCGCACCGGTGCGGGCGATTGCCACGGCCAGATAGCTGGCCGCCGGGTCGGGCAGGGCCGAGACGTCGACATCCTCGCGCGTCACCAGATCGAATTCGTGATGGGTGGTGGTGATGCTGGCGCGGCTGTCGGAAATGACATGCGTGCCGGTCACCCGGTGGCCGAGTGCCTCGAAGCTGCCGGTCACCAGATTGGCGATCTCCACGATGTCGAGATCGCGGAAGTCGGTGAAGATCAGCCCGGCGGTTGCCCGTTTGCGTCCTGTCGTCATTGTCAGCCCACTCATAGGTTGTTCCAGATCACAAGTTATGCCCGTGAAAGGCGGAGTCAGTTTGTTTCAAATGTGGAACTAATTGGGCATTTTCGCAGGCATTGGCCAATGTGGTTCGCTCGCGTCAGCGAATCGGCGGAAACTTCTGATCAGAAAAGAAAAAGGCGCCGTCCGGCGCCTTTTTCCGATGGGGAGATTCCCCGGCTCAGCAGCTGTAATACATCTGGAATTCGATCGGATGGGGCGTGTGCTCATACGCCTCGATCTCTTCCATCTTCAGCTCGATATAGCCGTCGATCTGGTCCTTGGTGAAGACGTCGCCCGCCAGCAGGAAGTCGTGATCGGCGGCCAGCGATTCGATGGCCTCGCGCAGGCTGCCGCAGACGGTGGGGATGCCTTCCAGTTCTTCGGCCGGCAGGTCGTAGAGGTTCTTGTCCATCGCCTCGCCCGGGTCGATCCGGTTGCGGATGCCGTCGAGTCCGGCCATCAGCAGAGCCGAGAAGGCCAGATAGGGATTGGCCGAGGGATCGGGGAAGCGGGCCTCGACGCGCTTGGCCTTGGGGCTTTCCGTCCACGGGATCCGCACGCAACCCGACCGGTTGCGCGCCGAATAGGCCCGCAGCACCGGCGCCTCGAAGCCCGGGATCAGCCGCTTGTAGCTGTTGGTCGAGGGGTTGGTGAAGGCGTTGAGCGTCTTGGCGTGCTTGAGGATGCCGCCGATGAAATACAGCGCCTCCTGGCTCAGGTCGGCGTATTTGTCGCCGGCAAAGAGCGGCTTGCCGTCCTTCCAGATCGACATGTTGCAATGCATCCCGGTGCCGTTGTCGCCGGCGATGGGCTTGGGCATGAAGGTTGCGGTCTTGCCATAGGCGGCGGCCACGTTGTGGATGACATATTTGTATTTCTGCAGCTCGTCGGCCTGCTTGGTCAGCGTACCGAAGATCAACCCCAGTTCGTGCTGGCACGAGGCCACCTCGTGATGGTGCTTGTCGACCTTCATGCCCAGCCGCTTCATGGTCGACAGCATTTCCGAGCGGATGTCCTGTGCGTCGTCGGTGGGGTTGACCGGGAAATAGCCGCCCTTCACGCCGGGGCGGTGGCCCATGTTGCCCATCTCGTATTCCGTGTCCGAGTTCCAGGATCCGTCAAGCGCATCAACTTCGTATGATACCTTATTGATCTTGTTGGAAAAGCGAACGTCGTCAAAGAGAAAGAACTCAGCCTCCGGCCCGACGAAGAACGTGTCGCCCACGCCCGAGGATTTCAGATAGGCCTCGGCCTTCTCGGCGGTGCCGCGCGGGTCGCGCTCGTAGGGCTCGCCGGTGTCGGGCTCGACCACCGAGCAGTGCACGCAAAGCGTCTTCTCGGCATAGAACGGGTCTATATAGCCCGAGGCGGTGTCGGGCATCAGCTTCATGTCGGAGGCCTCGATCGACTTCCAGCCGGCGATCGAGGAGCCGTCGAACATGAAGCCTTCCTCGAGGAAATCCTCGTCGACCTGGTCGGCCATCACGGTGACGTGCTGCAGCCTGCCGCGCGGGTCGGTGAAGCGGATATCGACATATTCGACATCCTCGTCCTTGATCGTCTTGAGCAGATCCTGTGCGCTCATGGGGTCAAATCCTTCTTGCAGTCGTTCTTTCTGGGTAAAAACGTGTCCCGGAGCGAAGCCGGGACCTGGGTTAGAGCGCGTCCGAGCCGGTTTCGCCGGTGCGGATGCGGATGGCCTGTTCGACGGGGCTGACGAAAATCTTGCCGTCGCCGATCTTGTCGGTCTTCGCGGCCTCGACGATGGCCTCGATGGCGCTGTCGACCTGATCGTCGTCGAGCACCACGTCGATTTTCACCTTGGGCAGGAAGTCCACGACATATTCGGCACCGCGATAAAGCTCGGTATGGCCCTTCTGCCGCCCGAACCCCTTCACCTCGATCACCGAAAGCCCCTGCACGCCGATATCCTGCAGGGCTTCCTTGACCTCATCGAGCTTGAACGGCTTGATGATCGCCTCGATCTTCTTCATGCCCGGCCTCCTTTCGCCTGGTGGTCGGGGCTGTTCGATCACTTCTCTTTTGCCGGCACAATCGGATAGGCTGCGCGCCGGGCGATGCGGCAGGTGCAATAAGGGAAATGCCCAAAATTTAGGCGATACGCCGGATTTGTGGGCGAAACTGAATCGGAAAGGGGCTGGCGTGACCGAATTGCTGACCGCCGCGCAGATGCGGGCGATTGAAATGGCGGCCATCGAGTCGGGAGAGGTGACCGGGCTTGAACTGATGGAACGGGCCGGGCGCGGCGTGGTCCAGGCACTGTTCGAGGAATGGCCGGAACTGGCGCAGGCGCCGCACAGGGCGGTGGTGCTGTGCGGGCCGGGGAACAATGGCGGCGACGGGTTCGTCGTGGCGCGGCTGCTGAAGGACCGGGGCTGGGCGGTGGAGGTGTTCCTGTACGGGAACGCGGAAAAACTGCCGCCGGATGCGAAGGTGAATTGCCAGCGGTGGACGGAAATGGGGGCGGTGGGCGATTGGTCGCGGGTCGGTCGGGCCCCGGCTGCCGATCTGGTGGTGGACGGTCTTTTCGGCACCGGACTGACCCGCCCTGTGGCCGAGGAGGTGGTGGCGCCGCTGCGGCGAGCCGATCAAGGCGGCGCCCGGATCGTGGCCATCGACATTCCCTCGGGTCTCGATGCCGACAGCGGCGTCTGCCTGGGCGCGGCGGGG
>JAUIBJ010000298.1 GCA_030428025.1 Alphaproteobacteria bacterium | reverse complement strand
GGGCTGCATGCGCAGATAGGAGGCGAAGCCGCCGAACCGACCGGTGCCCAGATCCTCGATGGCATAGTAGAGGATGTCGTCGCGGGCCACGGCCCCGCGCATCCAGCGATGAAACTGCGCGGCCGAGGCGAAGGGGCCCGCGGGCATGTAATCCCACACCCAGTCATGGCCATCGAAAGACCGGTAGAGCAGCGCCGCATGGCGGTCGGCATCCAGCCGCTCGAGCCGCGCATAGCGGCCCGCCAAGGGCGCGCCGTCCGGCAGCGGCGGCGGCGTCCAGTCCGGCACCACCGGCCCCAAAGGCCGTTCATCGCGCATCCCGGTGTCCTCCTGCCTCGGATGTGCCGGTCAGAATAGGCCGGGCGCGTCGGAATTCAATTCAAAACGGCTCAGAGCACCAGCCCCGCATCGGCCCCCAGTTCGACCCCGGGAAAGACCATCTCCTCGATCGCCCGCCGCTCGGTTCCGAAGAGATGCCGCAGGATCCAGCCGGCATGGGCGCGCACGTCGCGTGTCGGCATCAGGTCGCGGCGCTGGTAGAGATCGGCCTCGGACAGCCCGGGCCAGTCGGTCACCACCCGGCCGCCACGCAGGGCGCCGCCGGCGAACAGCATCGCCCCGCCGGTGCCGTGATCCGTGCCGCCGGTGCCGTTGGCGTGCGCCGTGCGCCCGAATTCCGTCATCGCGACGACGGCGGTCCTGTCCCAGACCGGGCCCAGTTCCTCGCGCAGGATCAGAAGGTTGGCAGCCAGGTCTTTCAGCGTACGAGTCAGCCCTCGGGCCTGATTGGCATGGGTGTCGAAGCCGGTCATCGAATACGCGGCGATCCGGGTGTCTTCACGCAGCCGGCCGGCGGCGAACCGCGCGATTTCTTCCAGCCCGCCCTTTCTGACCGCATCTCCCATGCTGTCCCGCATCGCCTCCATCATGCCGGCGGCATCGAGTGGCTCGGCCATCTCGGTGGCGCCCCCGAGGCTCGTTTTGGAAAGCCGCACCGCCTCCAGCGTCACATCGCGGAACAGCGGGTCGTCATGCATCACCATATCCAGCAGCCGCTCGGCCTGCGGGCTGAGCGGCAATGCGGCATCGGGCGACCAGTCGGCCACATCCGCCGCCCCCCGCGTCAGCAGCAGGTGCGACCGGCCAATTGCATAGGCGGTGTCGGCATGCCGCCCCGGCATGGTCTGAAGCAGCCGGTTGAGCCAGCCGTCACGCCCCGACTCGGCGCCCAGACCGGGCGTGCCGGCCTCGAGAATGTCCTGCCCGTCGAAATGGCTGCGCTTGTCGCGGTAGGGCGTCGAAACGGCATGGGCAAAGCCCAGTTCGCCCGCCCGCCAGAGCGGCATCAGCGGCGACAGCGCGGGATGCAGGGCGAAGAACCCGTCCAGGTCTGTCTCGCCAGGAACGTCCCTGCCGACGAGCGCCTGTCGGTAAGCCGCGAATTCCGGTGACCCATAGGGCCGCAGCAGGTCGAGCCCGTCCAGCCCGCCACGCAGGATGATAACGACGAGGCGGTTCTCTCCCGGCGCGCTGGCCATGGTCACGGGCGTGACCAGCGGACTTGCGGCCAGCGAACAGCCCAAGGCGGCGGAGCGGGTCAGAAACAGGCGGCGGGTCAACATGGGCGGCGTCTCCTTACATCCGCTGAAAGGCCGGCGAGACCAGAACCAGACCGATCCCCTCGGCCCGGGTTTCGGCGGCCCTGGCGGCAAAGCGCGTGACGTCCGGCGCCCGGCTGCCCAATGCTGTGTCCACGAAGGCGCGCGGGTCGGGTAGGGTACGGCGCGTCAGGAAGGGCACGGTCATCGCCCATTGCAAACGCGCGGCCAACCGCTGCGGCGTCACCCAGTCGGGATCGGCCTCGGGCCAGCCATCGGGCCCGCCGGGCTGGCCCCAGGGCTGCCCCATCAGCGTGAGCGGCGTAAGAAACCGGTGGCGCATCCGCTTGTAATTGTCCGAGGGCATATGCCGAGGCACGATATCGAGCGCCCGGAGGCCGGAGCCGATGAAATCCATCGGCTGCTTGACATTGCCGGGCGCGGCGGCCCACGCGGCCTTGTGGTTCAGCATCTCTGCATAGACCGCGTGCAGTTCGCCGCCGGTCTCCTCATAGGTGGCCGCCATCGCCGCCACGAGGCCCTCATCAGGTGTATCGGAGATGAAATGCACCGCCAGCTTGCGGGCGATGTGCCGCGCCGTCGCCGGATGCCGGGCAAGATCGTCGAGCGCGGCGAAGATATCCTCCAGCCGGGCCGTTTCGCCACCATAGTCGACCGACAGCACCGTTTCAGGCCCCGGTTCAGCCCAATTGGCACGAAAGACGAACCCCTTGTCCAGACGATAGCTGAGACCTGTCAGCAGCTCGGCCAGCTGGCGCACATCCTCCTGCGTGTAGGGCGCGTTCACGCCTAGCGTGTGCAGTTCCAGCATCTCGCGGGCGAGGTTTTCGTTCAGGCCGCGGTTCTTCCCGGCCTTTTTGGCGGCCGGGCTGTTGGGCCCGATCGACTTGGCCTGATCGAGATAGCGGAGCATCAGCGGATGCGTGGCGGACGCGCGAAGCATATCGCCGAACCGGCCGGTCAGATGCGGGCGTATCGCCTCCTCGGCATAGGGCGCATGGGCGTATTGCATCGGCCCGCCGCGCACGAAGGCGGTGAAATGATCCGCCCAGAAGGCGGCCAGCCGTTCGCGAAACCCGTCCTCGGCGAGGGCCCGGCGCAGCAGCAGGCTGGACAGCCACTGCCCGGCCTCGCCCGTGAATTTGCGCTGGATCGCCTTGATATCCTCGTTCGCGGAGGCGCGCTCGGCATCGGTCCGGGCGTTCTTGAGCCGCTTGCGGGCCTCGCGCCGGGCCACGTGATTGTCGGCAGCCACCTGAAAGCCGGGGATGGGAAAGGCCTCCGCCGCCCGGTCGGGACCGGTGAGCGCGGTCAGCATCGCCTCGGCAGAAGCCGGGGCCGCGATCTTCGGCGACAGCCCGCAGCCGAAACGGATCGCCGCCAGTTCAGGGTCGAAACTCATGGGCCGATCTCTCGGAGGTTGGAACGATGACCATTACATAGCATCGAACGCAGGGCATTTCATCTTCCGTCGGCGTCCCCCGACGACAGGGGACGGCCGGGTTGCGGAACTCCGCCGAGCCTTTTGCGTTGAGAGGCTTTGCTGACAACCAAGGATATCATCATGCCGTCGATCTACGAGGCCATCCAGGACGACCACCAGCGCCACCGCCGGCTGCTGAACGAGATTGCCGACACCTCGGGCGACAGCGCGGCCCGGCGCAAGGCTTGGGACGCGCTCTATCGAGACGTGAAATCGCACGCCGCCGCCGAGGAGGAAACCTTCTATTCCAAGCTGATGAACAAGACCTGGGGCCAGGACGCCGCCCGCCATTCGGTGCACGAGCACCAGCAGATGGACGACATCCTCGAGGAGCTGAACGAAAAGGACATGTCCTCGCCCGGATGGCTGCAGCGCTTCGAGACGCTCAGGCACGATTACGAACACCACATGGACGAGGAGGAAGACGAGGTCTTCACCCGCGCCCGCGAAGTGTTCGACACCGGCGAAACCGAGGCCTTCGCCGAGCGATTCCTGAAACGCAAGGAACAGGAACGCGGCCTGATCGAGGAAAAGCGCGCCGACAGTCTGGAGGATTGAAGGCGCGCGAGTGCCGAGGACTGCCCATGGTTCGCGGGCCAGAACCCTGGCCCGCGAACCGGTCTGCCTTAAGAATTGATTAATGTTTTTTGTTCTAATAATGTTCCGATGACAATCCGATCAATTCCGGTCTATATCTAGCTCATGTACACCAACCCTTCACAAGATTTGCGCGATTTCCTAGGGGAAGACAGGTTCGGAACCGTCATGGCGGACCCACCTTGGCGATTCACCAACAGAACCGGAAAAGTCGCACCCGAGCACAAGCGGCTGTCGCGCTACCCGACTATGACAGTGGACGAAATCTGCGATCTACCGGTGGCAGAGTTTCTAGAAGACCGCGCGCATTGTTACCTTTGGGTGCCAAATGCTTTGTTGCCGGAGGGGCTGCGCGTGCTTTCGGCGTGGGGGTTCGACTACAAGTCGAACATCATCTGGCACAAGGTCCGCAAGGATGGCGGATCGGACGGGCGCGGCGTCGGTTTCTATTTTAGAAACGTAACCGAGGTTCTGTTGTTCGGCACGCGCGGAAAGAACGCGCGAACGCTGGCACCCGGGCGCCGTCAAGTGAACATGATGCAGACGCGCAAGCGGGAACATTCGCGCAAGCCCGATGAACAATATGAACTGATCGAAGGCTGTTCCTGGGGACCGTATCTGGAGCTCTTCGGGCGCGGCATCCGCGAAGGCTGGACGGTCTGGGGCAATCAGGCGGATGCCGATTACAAGCCCAGTTGGAAAACCTATTCCTACAATTCGGGCATGGCGGCGGAGTAGTCCCTCACACACGACAGCGGCAATCCAACAAGCAAAAGTGGGCAAGGGTTGCCAACACCGCGTTGAATTCGATCATCTAATTTTTGCCAGTGTGTGGTTGCTGTTCCAAATTTGTCCGCTACGAATGAATGAGAAAAAGCCTCTGCAAATGGAACTTGCCGCTTCAGCAAGCGGCTCAATGCCTTCTTTTGCCGCGCCGTTCTCTCTTTCATTCCCCACGGCTCGAGTTCTTCTGCGCTCAGAATCCCTTCGCTACGAATGGTATTGGCAACAATGTTCTTCATTGCCGCCTGCATTTCCGCGCCGCGGGTGACCAATACGCCAAGCGAAATCGCACCCTGAGCGTGCAGACGTTGGAAGTTTTCTAAATCACGGTCAAAAAACGGATCCTTGTTGTTCCACTCGATTTCCAGAGCGAGGGTTCCGTTGTCGCAATGAAGGACATGGTCGATTTCGTGTGACTTGGCTTCACGCTCTTCGCCATCGACGATTGTTCGAATGACAAAGTTGTGCTTCTTCCAGCCTTTGTCATAAAGCGAATCCCGAAGACGTTGGGTTGATTTTGCCTGGCCACCTCCGCTCTTGATGATTTCGCGAGCAGGAAGCCGGAATTCAAGAAGAGCTGTAACCAAACCCTCCACCGCATCGGGGAAGTCCCCCTTGAGGATTGCTTCGGCATGGTTCCTGGCGGCTAGATCGAAGCCAGCATTCTCCAACACCCGTAACATAGCGCTTCCCTACTCCTGCGGAATCACCCTCAACCCAAGCTCCATCAGTTGATCGCTCGTGGGCTCGCTGGGCGCGTTCATCATCAGGTCTTCGGCGCGCTGGTTCATCGGGAACATGATGACCTCGCGGATGTTCGATGT
>JAUIBJ010000297.1 GCA_030428025.1 Alphaproteobacteria bacterium | reverse complement strand
GCCACCTTTCGGATCGCGGCGCGCATATCATCCTGACCGTCGGCGAGGACGATCAGGACATCACCCGGGAAAAGGGATGGGGCATGCTGGTGCGGCCCTTCACGGATCAGATGATCCGCGAGACGCTGCGCTCGCTGCAGCGAAAGACCTAGCTGCGCGGCTCGCGCGCGGCCCGGCCGGCCTGCAGCCCGATGGCGAATCCCTCGGCCATCTGCGCAAACGGCTCCTTCTGGGGCGGGGGCGCGGCGCGCGGATCATGCGCCGGGTTGGCGGGCGGCCCGCCGCGGGCGGTGCCGAGCGCGATGAAGACGAAGCTCAGCACGGCGTAAAGCGCACCGATCACTGCAAAGGCGATCAGCGCCCCTTCATGCTCGGCCACCAGAATCCACAGCGCCACGGTCAGCAGGCCCAGCCCCACCAGCCCGAACACCACACCCACCGTCGTCAGTGCGGCGGCGCGCGCGGCCATCCGCGCGCGGATCTTCAGACCTGAAAACATCTCCGGCACCGGTTACTTCCGGCCGGTCATGAAACCCAGCAGAAAGCCGACGCCCACGGCAAGCCCCACGGCCGCTGCCGGCTGCTGGCGCACCGCATCGGCGGCCTGATGGCCAAGCTCCTCGGCGCGGTGCTGGGCGGCGTCGATCTGGCGTTCGCCGGCGGCGCGCAATTCCGACGCCTTCCGGCGGGCCTGACCGGCCGCGGCATCGCGCGACGAGCGGCCCAGTTCACCCAGCGTGTGCGAGATTTCGGCCATGTCCTGCTTCAGCGCCGCGATCTGCTCGGACAGCTGTTCGATATCCCTTTCCGGCGTTGCGGCGGTTTTTGCTTGCGCCATTTGCGTATCCTCCTTCGAAAACCGAATTGTCCGCACCCCAACGCGCAACCCGCCGACGAGGTTCCCTGCCGCGCGCCTTTGTCACACAAGGGGCGTTTCAGCGCAGGGGCGACCCGAAATCCGCGGAACCAACCGGACTGACCGCGGGTTTAGCGATCAATGGCAATCAAGCCTGATGTTTTTTGGAGGTTCAAAATGCTTTACTGGGCACTTCTGTTTCTCATCGTCGCCGTGGTCGCCGGTGTATTCGGCTTCGGCGGCATCGCGTCGGCATCCGCCGGCATTGCACAGATCCTGTTCGTGATCTTCCTGGTTCTCTTCATCGTGGCGCTGGTGGCCCGCGCCGTGCGAGGTCGCACGCCCTGACGGGTGAATGACCGATCCAGAGAGAGAGAAACGCTTCCGCCAAGGCCCCGCGCAAATCGCGCGGGGCCTTGGTGCATCACGAGGCGGTCAGCGGTTCGGTGCTGGCAAAGAACATCGCCTGGCTGACGGCAGACTGCACCTGTTCCTCGGAATAGGGCTTGGTGATGAGGAAGGCCGGCTCGGGCCGTTCCCCGGTCAGCAGGCGTTCGGGGAAGGCGGTGATGAACACCACCGGCACCTCTCCCAGTTCCTTCAGAATGTGGTTGACGGCGTCGATGCCCGAGGATTTGTCGGCCAGTTGGATATCGGCCAGGATCATGTCGGGCGGGTCGCGGCGGGCCATCTCGACCGCCTCGTCGCGGGTGCGGGCGTTGCCAGTGACGTCATGGCCCATGCTCTCCACGATGGCGGCGATGTCCATGGCGATGATCGCCTCGTCCTCTATGACCAGAATCTTGCCGCGGATGGTGTCGGTCATTTCGCGCCGGGCGATGGCCAGCAGATCGGTCGCCTCTTCCGTGGTCACGCCGATGATGTCGGCGATGTCGGAAATCCGGAACCCCTCGATGCTGTGCAGAAGCAGCACCTCGCGGGTGTTCTGTGTCAGGGCGGACAGCCGGGCCTGGGCCTGCGCCTCCAACGCGGGCGTATCGCCGGCCTCCTCGACCGGCGCGCCCGAGGACACCCAGATCTTGTGGAAGGCGCGGAACAGCGCGGATTTGGGCGAAAGCCGGCCTTCGAAAACGCTCTGGTCTTCCAGCAGAGCTTCGAGTGTCGCGGCGGCATAGTGATCGCCGGTCTGCTGATTGCCCGTCAGTGCCCGGGCATAGCGCCTCAGATACGGCAGGTCATCCGCGATTTGCCGAACACGATCCGACTGGCTTTTGGGTTCTGTCATGGCTGTCCTCAAAAAAATTCCCTTCGCAAGGAACCAAACGCCGGGGCACGTGTTATGTTCCCGTTGGACGCGAAAATTGCGTCTTTTCATGATGGCAGAAAATGCGTCGGAATGGCAAACAAACGCAGGACCTCAATTTTGGACCACGAAATCGACGAGAATCTTCGGCGCGTCTATTCGGATGTGGTAGCCGCGCCGCTACCGGAGCGTTTTACCGAGCTGCTTGACAAGCTGCGCGAGCAAGAGCGCGAGGGCTGCGAGAACCCCGTCGAGGACAAACAGTGACCTCAACACCCGACCCCAAGAAAGAACTCATCGAACACCTGCCGGCGATGCGTGCGTTTGCGGTGAGCCTGACGCGCAATCCGTCCTCGGCGGACGATCTGGTGCAGGATGCGGTGGTCAAGGCCTGGGCGAATTTCGACAAGTTCGAACCCGGCACCAACCTGCGCGCCTGGCTGTTCACCATCCTGCGCAACACCTATTATTCGCTGTACCGGAAACGCCGCCGCGAGGTTGAAGATCCCGATGGCGCGATGGCCGGCCGGCTGTCGGAAAAGCCCGCCCATGACGGCCACCTGGCGATGACCGATTTCCGCGAGGCCTTCGCCAAGCTCACCGACGAGCAGCGCGAGGTGCTGATCCTGGTGGGGGCCGAGGGGTTTTCCTACGAGGAGGCCGCCGAGACCTGCGGCGTGGCCGTGGGCACGATCAAGAGTCGCACCAACCGCGCCCGAAAGCGGCTGGCCGAACTGATGAACCTGAATGACGAGGACGAACTGGAGATGACCGACCGGGCAACCATGGCAGTGGTGAACGGAAAGCCCGCTGCATGAGCCAGCGCCCTGCGGTGCCGCGACGCACGTTCAAGCCCGGCCTGGCAGCCCGGCTGGTCATCGTGTTGAGCATCGCGATGCTGCCCCTCGGCCTGATTTCCGTCTATCAGACCTACAAAGTTCTGGAAGAACGCCGGTTTCTTTCCAAGACGGCCCTTCTGGAACAGACCCAGCAGGCCGTTTCTGACAGCCGCGAGGTGATCCGCTCGGCCCTCAGCACGGCGGAATCCCTGGCTGTCATCGTCAAGGCCTTCCCGCCCGATGGCGGCGCCTGCAGCGCGGTGATGGACGAGATCGTGCTGGACTCCCCCGAGTTCGTCTTCGCCGGCTATGTCGAAGAGACGCGCGGGCTGGTCTGTTCCTCTACCGGAGCCTCCATCGCCACGCCGATCCCCGAGACCGCCAGATCCGACCTGCTGCGCCGCGAGGCCGAGGTTCTTACCCGGCCGCTGGAATTCTTGGGCGGGGTGACGACCGTCAGCGTCACCGTTCCGGTCGAAGAGAACGGTCGCTTTCTGGGCACCATGTGGGTGGCCGTGCCGATCGCGGCGCTGAACAGCGCGCTGTCCGAGGCCGCGCCGGATGTCGATCTGGCGCTGTTTCAGCAGGAGGGCGAAATCCTGGCCACCGAGGATTTTACGGACAATCGCCGACTGATGCTGCCCACCGAACGCAGCCTTCGGGATCTGGCCACCCAGGGCCGGCAGACCTTCCGCGACACCAACCGCGAGGGGCTGGTGCGCGATTTCGCCGTCGCGCCGATCGTCGAGGATCGGGTTTTCGTGCTGGGCAGCTGGCAGCCGCGGATCCGCGGTGTGGCGCTGCCGGGGCTGCACGGAGCCTTCGCGCTCTACTTCCCGCTGGCCATGTGGGCGATCGCCATCGGCGTGGCCTATGTGGGCATTCACCGGCTGGTCATCCGGCATGTGCGCCGCCTGCGCACCTGGATGCGCCTTTACGCCGCCGGGCGGATCAATCTCGACAACGCCCGGCTCGACAACGCGCCGGAAGAGCTGGAGGTGGTCGCAGAGGCTTTCCGGGCGATGACCCACCGCCTGTCTGAACAGGACAGCCGGCGGGAGGAGGATCTGCAGGAAAAGACGGTTCTGCTGCGCGAGGTGCACCACCGGGTCAAGAACAACCTCCAGCTTATCTCGAGCATCATGAACATGCAGATCCGCTCCACCGACAGCACCGAGGCCAAGCATCTGCTGCGCCGGGTCCAGGACCGGGTGATGGCGCTGTCCGCCATCCACCGCTACCTCTATCTGGCGCGCAAGCTGTCCACCCTGCGGGCCGACAAACTGCTCGAGGAAATCATCCAGCAACTGG
Source organism: Alphaproteobacteria bacterium (assembly GCA_030428025.1). Taxonomy (GTDB): domain Bacteria; phylum Pseudomonadota; class Alphaproteobacteria; order Rhodobacterales; family Rhodobacteraceae; genus Roseovarius. The sequence goes on along the minus strand of JAUIBJ010000297.1, from coordinate 1,045 downwards.
TCGTTGTGGGCACGCTGGACGAGATCGGCCACCAGATCGAAGTTTCGACCGAGCTCGACCCGGTAGAAATCAGCCCCGACCAGTCCGTTCCGCTGTCGCTTCTGGCCACCGAAGCGGGGATGAACGCGGTAAAGTACTGCGGCCCGCCCGAAGGCGAGGCGCCCTGGATCAACATCGCCCTGAAGCGGCTTGACGACAACAGGCTCTGTCTGAGCGTGGTAAACTCGCGCGGGCCCGGCGACGAGACGGACGAGGCAGAGAGCGGCACCTACGGCTCGGGACTGGGATCGCGGCTGATCCAGTCCTTCGTCACACAGTTGAACGGGACGCTGGAAGTCCAAAAGCTGCCCGAACGGTTCGAGTTGCATGTGATCTTTCCCCTCGCCTGGCACAAGGAAGAGGACGAGGAGGCCCCGGTGGACGGACCGTAGCCCCCCGCGCGGTATTGCCGGAACCGGCGTGACGATCCGGCGTAGACCGGTTAGACGCCGGCTTCGGAGAATTGTCATGAGACGCACGAGAATTTCGCTCCTGTCCCTGATCGCGACGGCTATGATGGCCATCCATGACGCGCTCAGAACCGCCGGCCCCGGCATCGACAGCCCGTCTGCGGCCAAAGCCGAACCCGCCGGTTCCCGCCCGTCTTGACCCGTCCGCCTCCGACCCCTGGCACATCCGGCCCGCATCGTCCCCGCCTGCGGACGGCAAATCGCCGTTCCGAAGGCCGGCAAGTACTGTTAGACTGGACGTCACCGATGCCCCGATGACAACCGCATGACAGACCTGCCCCTGCCCGAGCACGAATACCTAACGGTTCGCGAACTGGCGGAACTTCTGCGCCTGAAGGAGCGCAAGGTTTATGACCTTGCCGCGTCCGGAGAGGTGCCCTGTTCGCGCGCCACCGGCAAGCTGCTGTTTCCGGCGCAGGAAATCCGCGCCTGGATCGAGAGGGCGAAATCTGGCGGAGCCGGGCCTTTTCCGGCGGCCGACCGGCCGCCCATCGTGTTGGGCAGCCACGACCCGCTGCTCGACTGGGCGATCCGGC
>JAUIBJ010000296.1 GCA_030428025.1 Alphaproteobacteria bacterium | reverse complement strand
CCTCTCCCGCGCCGGCCTGATCGAAACGCGGCGCGGCGGCGGCGGCGGCGCCGTCCTTGCCCGGCCCGCAGACAGAATCCGGCTGGGTGCCGTGGTCCGGTCGCTCGAGGAAGGCCAGCCGCTCGTCGAATGCCTGGGCTCCGATGGCGGCTCCTGCGTGATCGACGGGCGCTGCCGGCTCAAGTCCCGCCTGCGGGCGGCCGAGGCTGCCTTTCTCGAGAACCTGAACCGGTCGACACTGGCCGACATCGCGCTCGAACGGGAAGATCCACGGCGCCGGCCCGACGCTCAAACCCGTCGCGACAGAGAGGCCGGGACGCTTCGGTAAGGAAGGCCCCGTTGCCCAGAACGCCGGCGGGCAGCACACGGCGACCGACCCAAAAAACCGGCCCCGGCACGCAGAGCGGCCCGAAACGCCGCATTTGCCCGTCGACGGGATGGGCCGCAGGGGTTCCGCTAGACGAGGAAGTTCGGCTGCCTGTGCTGAGCATCGCGGCCCTCGCGGCCGTTCAGGTAATTTTTTATCGTCGGGTCGATCTCCCGCGTATCGGGATCGAAAGCGCCACATGCCTTCAGGGCGTCGCGCAGGCTTGTCTTCTCCTCGATCCGCTTCCAGATCGACCTTGACGCATAGGGCATCACATGCGGGCGCCACGCGACGCCCATCGTCATGCCCTTCAGGTACTTGACCTGCTGGCGGTAGGACGGCGTCAGGATCGTTTCGACGACGCTTCCGTCGCGCACCATCTCGTGTTCCACCACATAGATCCGGTTGCCCCGTTGCGTCGCCAGACCTTCGTAGCGCGATTTCTGGAACACGCTGCCATCCGTCGCGCGCACATGTTCGAGCGTCTTGATCAGCACAAACCCGTCCCTTTCGTAGAGCCGGACCAGGCTGCGGAGTATCTGGTTTTCCCAGGTCGGCGTCTGGAAATGCGCGTGGTAGAACCCGAGATACCGGCGCAGCGCGGAGGACTGTTCCCGGAACGCTTCGGTCATCAGATCGACGGGCCCGGAATTCTTTCTCTTCCGGCCCAGAAGGTGGTGCTGGTTGAATTCCTCGTGCTCCGAAAAGAGCGCGGCTTCGGTCAGGTCGAAATACCGGGCGATGCGCCGCAGGTTGTGGGCCGAGGGCAAACCGGCACCGCTGAGATAGCGGTTGAATTGCTGACGGTTGATTCCGATCCCGCGGCAGACCTGCGCAATGGAGCCATGTTCGGCACAGATGCTGCGCAGGTTTCTGCTAAAATCCTCGGCCATGCCCTGATCACCTTTCGCATTTGAAAGTGGAACAGCTTCAAATCGCGTACATATGTTTACACTTGCGAAGTTTTCCGGTGCAACCCGTGATCTATTCTGGCGCCAGTTCCAATTCCGGTTTCATGATCCGCGGGAGGGTTCGGGAATGACTTCGCAGGAAAGACACGCAAACTGGCTGATCGGCGAGATGGAGAAGGGCCGCATGTCGCGGCGCGAGTTCCTCGGCCGCAGCACTGCCCTAGGGCTGGCGCTTGGCGCGGGCTCGGGGCTCTTCTCCAGGGCCCATGCCGCCACGCCGCAGAAGGGCGGGCATATGCGGCTGGCGATGGGGCACGGCTCCACCTCCGACACGCGCGATCCGGCCACCATCACCAACGGGCTGCAATGGGTGGTGACCTATGGCGTGGCCAATACGCTGACCGAGCTTGATGCGCAGGGCAATCTGGTGCCGTCGCTGGCCACCGAATGGGACTCGTCCCCCGATGCAAAGGTCTGGACGTTCAAGTTGCGCGACGGGGTGGAATTCCACAACGGCAAGACCATGACCGTCGAGGACGTGATCGCTTCGCTCAACTATCACCGTGGCGAGGCGTCGAAATCGGTGGGCAAGCCGGTGATGGATGCCGTCTCCGACATCAAGGCCGACGGCAACGCCGTGGTGCTGACGCTTGCGGCCGGCAATGCCGATTTCCCCTACAACTTCAACGCGGCGACCTTTGCGATCTATCCCGCCGGCGACGGCGGCATCGACTGGAAGGGCGGCGGCAGCGGCGGCTACAGGCTGACCAGCGAGCAGCCCGGCCGCCGCTACGAGTTCGAGCGCAATCCGAATTACTGGAAGGACGGCGCGGCCCATGCCGACAGCATCGAGCTGCAGTCGATCACCGACCCGGCCGCCCGGCAGAACGCGCTGCTGACCGGCGAGGTGGACTGCATCGACCGGCTCGAACTGAAGACGCTGGCCATGATGGCCCGTCAGAGCGGCATCGTCATCGAGGAGGGCGCGGGGCCGCTGCACTACACCTTCCCGATGGCCACGCAGACGGCGCCCTTCGACAATCTCGAACTGCGCAAGGCACTGAAATACGGCCTCAACCGTCAGGAAATCGTTGACAAGATCCTGTTCGGGCACGGGGTTGTCGGCAACGACCATCCGATCGGCCCTTCCTATCGCTATCACGCCGCGGATATCGAACAGCTCGCCTACGACCCCGACCGCGCACGGCACCACATGGAGAAATCCGGGCTGGGCGACATCACGCTCGACCTCAGCGCGTCCGATGCCGCCTATGGCGGGGCGCTCGACGCTGCGGTGCTCTATCAGGCATCGGCCAAGGCCGCGGGCATCAAGATCAACGTGGTCCGCGAGCCCAATGACGGTTACTGGTCCGACGTCTGGATGAAGAAGCCTTGGTGCGCCAGCTACTGGGGCGGCTATTCCATCGAGGACACGATGTTCTCGACCGGCTTCGCGCCGGGGGCCGCGTGGAACGACACGCAGTGGGACAACGCCCGCTTCAACGAGCTGATGCTTCAGGCCCGTGCGGAACTGGACGAGGGGCTGCGGGCGGAGATGTATCGCGAGATGCAGATCATCCTGCGTGACGAAGGCGGGCATATCACACCGATGTTCGCCAACGAGGTGCACGCCCGGAACGAGAAGATCGCCCATGGCGACCTGTCCTGGGTGCGCGGCTTCGACGGCCGCCGCATCATGGAACGGTGGTGGATGGTGTAAAGATAGGCCGCACCGACGCATTTCCCGCGCCCGGCAGATCGGGCGCGGGGCCCATTCCTCAATAGTCCCGAGTCCATGAGCAGTACACAAACCCTTTACCGGGGCGGGCCCATCCTGACCATGGATGACACCCGGCCAGAGGCCGAGGCGGTTCTCACCGAAGGCGAGCGCATCGTCGCGGTGGGCAATGAGACCGAGTTGCGCCAACGGCTCGCCCCCGGTGCGGCCGAGGTGGACCTGCGGGGCCGCACGATGCTTCCCGCCTTCATCGACCCGCATGGCCACTTTCCCGATCCGGGCTTCATCCGGCTGTTTCGGGTCGATCTGGCACCGCCCCCAAGGGGCGATTGCACCGATATCGAAACCGCCCTCGCCCGTCTGGCCGCGCGCGCAGCCCAGACGCCCGAGGGCGACTGGGTGATGGGCGTGTTGTTCGACAATACCTCCGTTGCCGAGCGGCGGATGCCCACGCTGGCCGAACTCGACCGCGTCTCGACCGTGCATCCGGTCTGGGTGCTGCACGCATCGGGCCATAACGGCGTGGGTAACTCACTGGCGCTCGAGACTCGCGGGATCGGCCCCGACACGTTGGCCCCGCCCGGCGGGCGTTTCGCCCGCGACCCGGAAACCGGCACGCTCACCGGCCTCGTCGAGGGGCTGTCGGCCATGGGGTCCCTGGGCGACACCGATTTCCTGATCGACCGGCCGCGCTTCTGGCAGGGCTTCGCGGCCTGCCGAGACGAATATCTCGCCCACGGGGTGACCTTCGCCCAGAATGCCTGGGCCACTCGGACTATGCTGGACCATTTCAACAGTCTGGAGGCGGGCACCGACCCGGGCATCGACCTGATGCTCCTGCCCAGCGGCGAGCAGGAACCGGCGCTCAGCCAGGGCCCCGGTGCGATCGCGTGGCGGGCGGGCAAATATTTCACCCTCGGCCCTCGCAAGCTTTTCACCGATGGTGCCTTTCAGCTTCAGACCGCCTGGCTCAGCGCGCCCTATTACCGGCCCTCGGACCCGGCCGCGCCCTGCGGAATGCCCTATGCCCGGCCCGAGGCGCTGTCGGCCGACGTGGCGCGCTTGCACGGCATGGGATTCCAGATCCACTGTCACTGCAACGGAGATGCGGGCACCGACATGTTCCTCGACGCGGTCGAGGCGGCGCTTGCCGGGCATCCGCGCGCCGATCACCGGCACACGGTGATCCACGGGCAGGTGCTGCGCGACGACCAGCTCGCGCGGATGGCGCGACTGGGTGTCACGGTCAGCTTCTTTTCCGCCCATATCCATTATTGGGGCGATCGCCATTTCGACACCTTCCTCGGGCCCGACCGGGCGCGGCGGATCTCGCCCGCGGCCTCGGCCGCGCGCCACGGCGTCAGGTTCACCCTGCACAACGACGCCTCGGTCACGCCGACGCGGCCGCTCCACCTGGCCCACTGCGCGGCGAACCGCAAGACCGCCTCGGGCCGTGTTCTGGGAGAAGAGGAACGGATTTCAGCGATGGCCGCATTGCGCGCCCAGACCATCGACGCCGCCTGGCAGGTGTTCCAGGAGCGCGAGCGCGGCTCCATCGAACCTGGCAAACAAGCGGATTTCGCGGTGCTCGACGGAAACCCGCTGACCTGCCCCGAGGCGCTGGCCGATCTTTCGGTTCTGCGGACTGTGCGACGCGGCAAGACCGTCTTTGAGGCCACTGGCACGAGTGGCTACCGCCCCGAACGGCTTTCCTGCACAGAGTGAGCGCGCCGGGGGTCAGGCCATCGCCCAGATCGTGGGCAATGAAGACGACCGTCTTGCGCAGCACCTGCCGAGGGTCGAGCAGGACCTGCCGCACGTCGTGGCGGAACAGCGGGCCGCGCCCGCTTTTCGCCTCGTCCATCGGCAGGATGTCGGGCGAGGTGGCCGGGCCGCGGGCGGGATCCAAGCACTGCTGATCCCGCCGGACAGATCTGACAGATAGCGGGTCTAATAGCCCGACAGGCCCACACCGTGGTCATTGACGAAGGCATCCCGCCTCTGATGTCGGCCCGGAAGCCGTTCGGATTGGAGCACCTGGATCGCCTGCCGGATGGAGATGGCCGAAACACCACGCCGAGCAACCGCGCCAAGTCGGCCGACAGCCTTTCCCCCGGTTCGGAGATGATCGGCCGCTTGGCCGGAGAACTTGAACAGAAAGGAAAAGCGCCCGCCACCCGGCCTTCTGGACCCGTCCGAAAGCGGCTCGGCGGCATGACGGCGGCCGGCCGGCCACAGCCTGGCCGCCCCTATGTCCGGGGCGGCCTTGCTCTTGGCCGTCGTGGGCCGCGCAGTTCGTGCG
>JAUIBJ010000295.1 GCA_030428025.1 Alphaproteobacteria bacterium | reverse complement strand
CCATCGGCACGATCGCCCCGACAAGCAGGGCGATCCCGAGGATATGGCCGGCATTGACCAGCGGATAGACCCAGCGCGAGGCCCGCAGCGCCTGCACGAGCGGCTGCGCTTCGAGCGCGGCGGCCCAATCCATCACATGCGGTCAGGATAGAGCACGTAAAGCTGGCCTGCGATCTCGACCGCCTCGGCCTTCACCAGTTTCTCCTCCGGATCCGCGGCCCGTTTGCCGATGATCTTGATTTCGGTGCCCGGAGCCATCATCTCGTCCGTCAGGCCGGCGTTTTCGTTGCGCCAGGGCTGGCCGACCTCGGCCTTCCATATCTCGCCATCGGCGTCGATGGTCAGCACCCCGTGCGGGTTGCCGAGCCGGGCCTCGGTGATGAGGCCGGTCAGTTCGAACCTGCCGTCATCGGTCCAGCGCCAGCCATGATGGGCGGCGGCCGGTCCGGCAAGCAGCAGGGCGGAAAGGGCGGCGGTGAATGCGCGGCGAGTCGGATTCATGAAAACCTCCGTTCGTCTACTGGATCAAAGCTTGGGGCGCGGGGGCGAAAGGTCAATCAAAGAGATCGTGAGGGGGCGATCCGGCACGTTTCCCCGCAGCCTGCGTCGGCAGGTCGGGTAAATAATCGCGCTACTGACAAGGCTTGTCGGGTGTTCATGAAATGTTCACATTTTGGACTTGGAAGATCGTCGGCGCTCAACTATTTCTTAACCGGTACGAACGGGGGATCGGATGGCCGAGCTCAAGCATATCGAGGTGCGCGGCGCGCGCGAGCACAATCTCAAGAATATCGACGTGGACATCCCCCGCAACGAGTTGGTGGTGATTACTGGCCTTTCCGGCTCCGGCAAGTCCTCGCTCGCCTTCGACACGATCTATGCCGAGGGGCAGCGGCGCTATGTCGAAAGCCTGTCGGCCTATGCGCGGCAGTTCCTCGACATGATGGAAAAGCCGGATGTGGACCATATCAGCGGCCTGTCCCCGGCGATTTCCATCGAGCAGAAGACGACATCGAAAAATCCCCGCTCCACCGTCGGCACGGTCACCGAGATCTACGATTATCTGCGCCTGCTCTTCGCCCGGGTCGGCACGCCCTATTCGCCCGCCACCGGCCTGCCTATCGAGGCGCAGCAGGTGCAGGACATGGTCGACCGGGTGATGGCGATGGAAGAGGGCACGCGCGCCTATCTTCTGGCCCCGATCGTGCGCGACCGGAAGGGCGAGTACCGCAAGGAATTTCTGGAGTTGCGCAAGCAGGGGTTCCAGCGGGTCAAGGTGGACGGCGCCTTTCACGACCTCGACGATCCGCCCAAGCTCGACAAGAAGTTCCGCCATGACATCGACGTGGTGGTCGACCGGATCGTGGTGAAGGAAGGGCTGGAGACGCGCCTTGCAGACAGTTTCCGCACCGCGCTCGATCTGGCCTCGGGCATCGCCGTGCTGGAAACCGCCCCGCGCGAGGGCGAGCCCGAGCGCTTCACCTTCTCGGAAAACTTCGCCTGCCCCGTCAGCGGCTTCACCATCCCCGAGATCGAGCCACGGCTCTTTTCCTTCAACGCGCCCTTTGGTGCCTGCCCGGATTGCGGCGGGCTGGGGGCCGAACTGTTCTTCGACGAACGGCTGGTGGTGCCCGACGAACAACTTCGTATCGCCGACGGGGCGCTGGCTCCCTGGCGCAAGGGCAAGTCGCCGTATTTCCTGCAGACCATCGAGGCCATCGCCAAGCATTACGAATTCGACAGGAATGCCCGCTGGAAGGATCTGCCGAAACATGTGCAGCAGGTCTTCCTCTACGGCTCGGGTGAGGAGGAGATTCCGTTCCGCTATGACGAGGGCGGGCGGGTCTATCAGGTGACCCGCGTCTTCGAGGGCGTCATTCCCAACATGGAGCGCCGGTACCGCGAGACCGACTCGAACTGGATTCGCGAGGAATTCGAGCGCTATCAGAACAACAGGCCCTGCGGATCCTGCGGCGGCTATCGGCTGCGCGACGAGGCGCTGGCGGTGAAGATCGGCCGAACGGGGAGCGAGAGCGGCCTTCTGCATATCGGCCAGGTGGTGCAGATGTCGATCCGCGAGGCCTTCCAGTGGTGCGAGACGGTGCCCGACAGCCTCACCGCCCAGAAGAACGAGATCGCCCGCGCGATCCTAAAGGAAATCCGCGAGCGGCTGGGGTTTCTGAACAATGTGGGGCTCGAATACCTGACCCTGAGTCGCAGTGCCGGCACGCTCTCTGGCGGGGAAAGCCAGCGGATCCGGCTGGCCAGCCAGATCGGTTCGGGGCTGACGGGAGTGCTCTATGTCCTCGACGAGCCGTCGATCGGGCTGCACCAGCGCGACAATGGCAGGTTGCTCGGCACGCTGCAGAACCTGCGCGACCAGGGCAACACGGTGATCGTGGTGGAGCATGACGAGGAGGCGATCCGCACCGCCGACTATGTGTTCGACATCGGCCCGGGCGCGGGGGTGCATGGCGGGCAGGTGGTCAGCCACGGCACGCCCGAGCAGATCGCGGCCGATCCGGCCTCGGTCACGGGGCAGTATCTGTCGGGCCAGCGCGAGATCGCCATTCCCGCCGAGCGGCGACCGGGCAACGGGAAAACCGTCAAGGTTGTCAAGGCGGAAGGGAACAATCTTAAATCGGTCGATGCGGAGTTTCCGCTGGGGCGGTTCGTCTGTGTCACCGGCGTGTCGGGCGGCGGCAAGTCGACGCTCACCATCGAGACGCTGTTCAAGACGGCGTCGATGCGTCTCAATGGCGCGCGTCAGACGCCGGCGCCCTGCGAGACGATCAAGGGGCTGGAGCATCTCGACAAGGTGATCGATATCGACCAGCGGCCCATCGGGCGCACGCCGCGCTCGAACCCCGCCACCTATACCGGCGCCTTCACGCCCATCCGCGACTGGTTCGCCGGGCTGCCTGAGGCCAAGGCGCGCGGCTACAAGCCGGGGCGGTTTTCCTTCAACGTGAAGGGCGGGCGCTGCGAGGCCTGCCAGGGCGACGGGCTGATCAAGATCGAGATGCATTTCCTGCCCGATGTCTATGTCACCTGCGAGACCTGCGGCGGCAAGCGCTACAACCGTGAAACGCTGGAAATCACGTGGAAAGGCAAGAGCATAGCCGACGTTCTTGACATGACCGTCGAGGATGCGCAGGAGTTCTTCAAGGCCGTGCCTTCGATCCGCGAAAAGATGGATGCGCTGGCGCGGGTGGGGCTTGGCTATATCAAGGTCGGCCAGCAGGCGACCACGCTGTCGGGCGGCGAGGCGCAGCGGGTGAAGCTCAGCAAGGAGCTGTCGAAACGCTCGACCGGGCGCACGCTCTACATTCTCGACGAGCCCACCACGGGGTTGCATTTCGAGGACGTGAAGAAACTTCTGGAAGTGCTTCACGAACTTGTGGAAAGCGGCAACACGGTGGTGGTGATCGAACACAATCTCGACGTCATCAAGACCGCCGATTGGCTGATCGATATCGGCCCCGAGGGCGGCGATGGCGGCGGCGAGATCGTCGCCACCGGCACGCCCGAGGACGTGGCCGGCGTGGACCGCAGCCATACCGGGCGCTATCTGAAGGACATGCTCAGCGCCCGGCGGGTCGCGGCGGAATAGGGTGCCCGGGCGCCTCAGCGCTTGGCGAGCGGGCAGGTGGAGAGGCCGAGAATCGAATAAAGCGGGCAACTCGACAACAGCCCCGTCGCCAGAGGTACAATGCCGATGAGAAGCAACCAGCCATAGGACGCCTCGCGGTAGAGGACGAAGCCGATCAGCAGGGCGATGCCCAGCACGATGCGAAGCATGCGGTCTGTGGTTCCGACGTTTTTCTTGAACATGGGTTTCTCCCGACTCTGAGGCCCTTTCGGGCGTTGACCGGGCAAGGAGTAGCGCGTGGCGCATAGATCTGTCTGTGACTTGGTCACATATCGCTGTCAGATATCGGCGGCGAGATTGGCCAGCGTTCCGGCGTCGGTCACATGCACCGCGCCGCGGTCGAGCCGGATCAGGCCCCGCCGTTCCAGTGCGTCAAGCCGGCGCGAGACCACTTCGCGGGCGGTTCCGATCATCGTGGCAATTTCGGCATGGGTTGCGTTCAGCGTCCCGTTCTCGGCCCGCTCCACGAGGCATTGCGCCAGCCGCGCCTCCACCCGTTGGAAGGCGACCCGTTCCAGCAGGTGCATCATCGACTGCATGCGCGTGGCGAAAGCGGTGAAGACGAACCGGCGAAAGGCCGAGGAGTTTTCCATGAGCGCCAGAAAGATGTCGCGCGGAACCAGGACGACGCTGGCGTCGCTGCGCACCACGGCCTCTCCGGAATAGTCCTCGCCTCCCAGAAGGCCCAGGGTGGACTGGATGCAACTCTGCCCGGGCTCCACCGCGTAGAGCAGGATCTCGCGCCCGGTGGGGCCGGTAAGGAAAACCTCGACCCGCCCCGACAGCACGATGACAAAGCCCTTGACCGTGTCGCCGGGGTGAAAGAGCACGGTGCCGGCGGGAACCTCCGAAACCGCGAGCCGGCCGAGCGTGGCGGCGGCGGCCGGCTCGAGCGGGGGCAGGCCGGTGGCCCGGGCAAGCCAGCCCGTCATCCGCGGCCGCGCTTCTCGAACCGGGGCAGCATGGCCGAGAAATCCTTGCCGGCGCCGTCCTCGCGCTCGACGAACTGTTCGTAAAGCTTCATCGCCGCCTCGCCGATGGGCGTGTCGGCATCGGCGGTTTCGGCCGCCTGCATGGCAAGCCGCAGATCCTTCAGCATCAGATCGGCGGCAAAGCCCGGCTTGTAGCCGTTGTCGGCAGGCGATTGCGGGCCGATTCCCGGGGCGGGGCAATAGGCGTTCATCGACCAGCTGTATCCGGAAGAGGTGGACACCACGTCGAACATCGCCTGCCGGTCGAGCCCCAGCTTGTCGGCCAGTGCAAAGGCCTCGCAGGTGACGATCATGGTGGCGCCGAGGATCATGTTGTTGCAGATCTTGGCCGCCTGTCCGTTGCCGGAGGGGCCACAGTGAACCGCCTTTTGGCCCATGATGTCAAAAAGGTATCTGGCGATGTTGAAGCCCGCCTCGTCGCCGCCCACCATGAAGGTGAGGGTGCCGTTCGTGGCGCCGCCGACCCCGCCCGAGACCGGCGCGTCGAGCGCCGAAAGCCCGGCGGCTTGGGCCGCCTCGGCCACGGCGCGGGCGCTCGCCACATCGACGGTCGAACAGTCGAGATGCACGGCGCCCTTGTCCATCGCCGGGTGGATCTCGGCGGCCACGGCGCGCAGGATCTGGCCATTTGGCAGCATGGTGATGACCACTTTGGCACCGCGCGCGGCCTCGGCCGCGCTG
>JAUIBJ010000294.1 GCA_030428025.1 Alphaproteobacteria bacterium | reverse complement strand
CATCTCGCCCGCCGGCCACGCGAAATCCACCGCCGCGCTGTCGATGGCCGAGCGCTTCATCGCCCTGTATGCGGCCTCGGCCGGGGCCTGCACCAGCCCCACGCCACCCGCCGAGCGGATTTCGCGCAGCCCGCGCGTGCCATCGTGGCCGGTATCCGACAGCAGGACGCCGATTGCCTGATCGCCCCGCGCCTCGGCTAGCGCGCGGAAAAGCGCGTCGACAGGTGCCCGCTCCGCGTCCCGCTCCTTAGGCCCGAGCCGCAAATCGTTCCCGTCAAGCCGCATCGTCCGGCCGGGCGGAATCAGGTAGATTGTATCGGCCGCCAGTTGCGTCACCTCCCCGGCCGTCGCCACGCTCAGAGAAGTCTGCGGCTGCAACCGCTCCGCCTGCCCGCTCTCGCCGTCCTCCCCGGGTGGCAGGACCAGAAGGAAGGCCGCGCCGGTATCGACAGGCATCGCGCCAAACAGAATTCCAGACTCGTCCCATCCCCCTGCCGGGGCGCCGATACCTATGATGGGAATATCCTGCGACGTCATGATTGCCCTTCCGAGATTGACATAGTGCAAATGGTCCGCTGTGAAAACGGGGCATGCCTCTGCCATTTGCATCCGCGGCCGCACGGGACGGGAACAACCGCGCCGCCTGCCGCGTTGACTGCATCGCCGACAGGACGGCCAGACCATCAGACGATATGCGAAAGGACCGGGATCGATGTCCGAACAGAACTCGCCCCTGCGCCGGATCGCGGACCGGGTTGACCGGGCCGACGCGGAGGGAGAGGACACCTCGGTCGGCCAGGTGGTCGATGCATTGGGAGAGCGCAGCCATTACGCGCTGCTGCTGGCGGTTTCGGCCGCCGCCGCGACGCCGCTTTCGGGCATTCCCGGAGTTTCGGTGGTTTGCGGCCTGCTGATCGCGGTGATTTCCTACGAGCGGCTGATCAGCCAGCGAAAGGTGCATCTGCCCGACAGGCTGAGCGAGCGTTCGATCAGGTCCGGGCGGGTGCAACAGACGCTGCGCAAGGCCCGGCCGGTGATCAACTGGATCGACCGGCACACGCACAAGCGCTTCGAGGCGCTGTTCCGGGCGCCGCTGATCTATCTTCCGCTGTCGGTCTGTCTTCTCTCGGGCCTGGCGATGCCGTTTCTGGAAGTAATCCCCTTCTCGTCTTCGATCGTCGCCTCCGGCGTCCTGCTGATTTCGATGGCGATGGTGACGCGGGACGGCGTCTTCGCGCTGATCGCCGCCTTTCCCTATGTCGCGGTGGCCGTACTGCTGCTGACGGTTCTGTAAGGCAGCCCCTGCGCTGCCAAGGGTCAGGACTGTGCCTCTTCAATTTGCGCGCCGCAGACTGTCGTTCATTCGGTCTGCTTCGGATGAGATCGCATTAACGGGCGTATGTGCGGCTTGGGTTTCCGGCTTTCCGGCGGACGCGCGCCTAGGAACCATTTTCGCCGGGCCCGCGTTTTCGTCGGGATATCGGGGCCGCACCGTCAGCGGCGGCCGGAGCCGGATCAGGGCCATCGCCCACCGCTCGCGGCCCGTGCCCGCAGATAAGGAAAGGATACGAAAACCATGCGAAATATCATCTATATCATCGGCCTCGTGGTCGTGATCATCGCCGTGCTTTCGCTTGTCGGCCTCGCGTGAGCTTGGCCCGCAGCGACCATCCGTCCCGCCCCGGCGGGGCGGTCGGGGCCGGACGGCGCCCTCCCCTCAGCCGGCCGGGCCGTCGTAATCGTCGATAATCTTCTGGAGAACCGCGTCGAACGCGTGGAAGCCCGGGCCCAGATCATCGGCGATCCTGTCCTGGAAATCGGTGGCGAGCGGCAGCAGGTCCGCCATCAGTGCCTCACCCTCCGCCGTCAGCGACAGATGCACCAGCCGACGGTCACCACTATGCGGCTTCTTCGCCACAAGCCCCCTTCCCTCGAGCCGCGAGGCAGTGCGGCTTACCTTGGATTTCTCCATCACTACTGCGGCCTCGATATCGCGGACAGAGGCGCCGCCGGAATGGGCCAGATGCACCAGGACCCGCCAATCCGGAATCGAGATGCCGAACCGCGCGCGGTATTCCCGCGCCAGTGTTTCGCTCAGCCGCTGCGCCGCCACCGCCACCCGGTAGGGGGTGAAGCGGGTCAGGTCGAATTCCGGCAGGGTGCGGGGTTCGGCCGGCATATGGTCTTTCTCGGTCATGGCGACCCCTTTCCCGTTGTCCCGGCCCCTGTCCCGTCCGCAAGAGCGGCAGGGCCAGACAAGGCTATCAGCGGTATCATTGCATATGCAACAATTATGTGCCAGAAGGTGCCCGAACGAAGCGGAGGACCGCCATGAACAGAATGAGTCGCCCCAGCGGCCTGCAGCAGGCCGAGACCCCGGTCGGAACGACACCCGGTTACATGCCCGGTTTCGGCAACGATTTCGAGACAGAGGCCCTGCCCGGCGCCCTGCCGCAGGGGATGAACAGCCCGCAGAAATGTCGCTACGGGCTTTATGGCGAACAGCTGTCCGGCACCGCCTTCACCGCCAACCCGCCCGAACGGACCTGGTGCTACCGCATCCGGCCCTCGGTCAAGCATTCCGCGCGCTACCGGAAGATCGACCTGCCCTACTGGGCCTCGGCCCCCAATGTCGATCCGGACGTGATCTCGCTCGGCCAGTACCGCTGGGATCCCGTGCCGCATTCCGACGAAAGGCTCACCTGGCTTACCGGCATGCGGACCATGACCACCGCCGGCGACGTCAACACCCAGGTGGGCATGGCAAGCCATATCTACCTGGTCACCGCCTCGATGGAAGATGCCTATTTCTATTCCGCCGACAGCGAGTTGCTGGTGGTCCCGCAGGACGGCCGGCTGCGGTTTGCCACCGAACTGGGCCTCATCGACCTCGACCCCGGGGAGATAGCCATCCTGCCGCGCGGCCTGGTCTACCGTGTAGAACTGCTCGACGGCCCTGCCCGCGGCTTCGTCTGCGAGAATTACGGCCAGAAATTCGAGCTTCCGGGGCGCGGGCCGATCGGCGCCAACTGCCTGGCCAATCCGCGCGACTTCAAGGTGCCGGTGGCGGCCTTCGAGGACCGGGAAACCCCCTCGACGCTGACCATCAAATGGTGCGGCCAGTTTCATGAAACCGAGATCCCGCAAAGCCCGCTCGACGTGGTGGCATGGCACGGCAACTACGCGCCCTGCAAATACGACCTGCGCAACTACTGCCCCGTGGGCGCGATCCTGTTCGACCATCCCGACCCCTCGATCTTCACCGTGCTCACCGCGCCCTCGGGCGTTCCCGGCACTGCGAATATCGACTTCGTTCTCTTCCGCGAACGCTGGATGGTGGCGGAAGACACCTTCCGCCCGCCCTGGTATCACAAGAACATCATGTCGGAACTGATGGGCAACATCTATGGCCAGTACGACGCCAAGCCGCAGGGCTTCGTGCCGGGCGGGATGAGCCTGCACAACATGATGCTGCCGCACGGGCCCGACAACGACGCTTTCGAAAAGGCCACCTTCGCCGAACTGGAGCCGCACAAGCTGGACAACACCATGTCCTTCATGTTCGAAACCCGCTTCCCGCAGCACCTGACCGAATTTGCCGCCCGCGAGGCGCCGCTTCAGGACGACTATATCGACTGCTGGGACAGCCTGAAGAAGCATTTCGACGGCACCCCCGAAGGGGACTGGGACACGTGACCCCGGTTCGTGCCCTCCGGTTCCGGTCGTTCCCCGCGGGCGGTCGCCGGGCCCTAACCGCCCATCTGCCAGTCCTTGATCGCCTCGATCGGCCAGAGCAGCATCAGCACGTTGAGCGTCAGCCCGTCGCGGATCACGATCGCGGTCAGCAGCTCGAATCCGATCACCGTCGCAACGCTCACCCAGACCGGCGCGACGCGGGCCAGCGCGAAGCCTGCCCACATCGCCGCGATGTCGGCCACCGAATTGAGCACGCTGTCGCCGATGTAATCGGCCGACACTGTCGTATCACGGTAACGCTCGATCATCGCATCGGTGTTCTCCAGAATCTCCCAGCCGCATTCCACCGCCGTGGCAATCGCAAGGCGCCAGCCCATGCGCAGGCGCGGCACCACCAGCCACAGCGCGGCATAGAAGAGCAGACCGTGCAGAAGATGGCTGGGCGCGTACCAGTCCAGAAGCTGCTGGTTCGCCTCCTCGGTGCCGACGGTGCCCCACAGGTCGACATAGCCGCAGGGGCAAAGCGCCGCGCGGCCCAACGCCAGCAGAACCAGCGCCGTCGCGACGGTGATCAGGAACGTCAGAACATAGGGCAAGGGGCCACGGCTTTGCATGGGTCGAGCCAATCACAGCGCCCCGCGCCTGTCCATTGAGGAAAGGAAACCGCATGTCGAAGGCCTTCGCGTCCCAGGGGGACATGGAAGACAAGCAAATCAGCTTCACCGAGGTGGGCGAGGGGCTTTATGCCTTCACCGCCGAGGGCGACCCCAATACCGGCGTCATCATCGGCGACGACAGCGTGATGATCGTCGAGGCGCAGGCCACGCCACGGCTGGCGCGCAAGGTGATCGATTGCGTGCGCTCGGTCACCGACAAGCCGATCAGCCATCTGGTGCTGACCCACTATCACGCCGTCCGGGTGCTTGGCGCCTCGGCCTATGGCGCGCGCGAGATCATCATGTCGGATACCGCACGGGCCATGGTGGCAGAGCGCGGGCAGGAGGACTGGGAAAGCGAGTTCGACCGTTTCCCGCGGCTTTTCCAGGGGCATGAAGAAATCCCCGGCCTGACCTGGCCCACCACCACCTTCAGCGACGCGATGACCGTCTATCTGGGCAACCGCAAGGTCGAGATCATGCATCTGGGCCGCGCGCACACCGCCGGCGACGCGGTGGTCTGGGTGCCCGATCAGGAGGTGATGTTCACCGGCGACATCGTCGAATACCATTCCGCCTGCTATTGCGGGGACGGGCATTTCGGCGACTGGGAGGAGACGCTGATGAATATCGCCGCCTTCGAACCGCAAAGCGTGGCCCCAGGCCGGGGCGACGCGCTGGTCGGGCCCGAGAAGGTGGCCGAGGCCATCGCCAGGACCGCCGATTTCGTGAACTCGACCTACCGGCCGGTGGCAAAGGTCGTCGCGCGCGGCGGCACGCTGAAAGAGGCCTGGGACGCCTGCCGTGCCGAATGCGACCCCAAATTCAGCGACTATGCCATCTACGAGCATT
Organism: Alphaproteobacteria bacterium; assembly: GCA_030428025.1. GTDB lineage: Bacteria > Pseudomonadota > Alphaproteobacteria > Rhodobacterales > Rhodobacteraceae > Roseovarius. Next base: position 123 of record JAUIBJ010000294.1, on the reverse strand, counting down.
GCCTGCCCTTCAACGTCGCCCGCGCCTATGACGAGGCTCGCGGCATCGACACCCCGCGCATCTGGACGGCGGCGCGGGACAAGGAGATGTGGGCGGCCCTGCAAGGCTGAACCGCCGGAGGCA
>JAUIBJ010000293.1 GCA_030428025.1 Alphaproteobacteria bacterium | reverse complement strand
TGCCGTGATCCTTGGCGAGGTGGATCGCGGTGCTCAGCCCGGTATAGCCCGAGCCGATGACGACCACGTCCGCTTCCATGTCGGCGGTGACGGGGCCGTCGTCCTGCGGCGCCGCACCGCCGGTCCCGATCCAGTAGGTCGGGGCCGGCTCGCGGTTATGTCCCGGTCCAGCATCCTGGATCGGATCGTATTTGGGATCATAGCTGGCTTTCGGCCAGCTCAGAGGGATCGAGCCGTCTGGCATTGTCATGTCCTCCTGAAAACCGGGCAACCGGGGTGAGGTTACGCCTTGAAGGCGGGGCGGGATTTGCGCAGGGCCTGCTTGACGACGATCTTGCCATCCCTGAGCGTGAACAGGTCGGCGCCCTCGGCCTCGATGCGCATGCCGTCAGCGTCAGTGCCCGAGAAGGTCCATTCCGACACGGCGCGGTCGCCATGCACGAAATGCGAGTGATGGTCCCAGTGAGCGTCCTTCATCCCGGCCCAGACGGCCGAGAAGGCGGCGGCAATGGCCTCGGCGCCTTCGACCTTGTTGCCATACTTGTGCTCGCCGCCGACGGTGTAGAACACGCAGTCATCGGCGAAATGGGTCATCACGCCGTCGATATCGTGGCGGTTGAAGGCGTCGAACGTATCGGCGAGGTCCTGGGCGGTCAGGGTCTTGTCAAGGGTCGTGGTCATGTCGGTCTCTTTCGGTTCAAGTGTCATTTCGACGGGGTTTCGGGATCGTCCCGGTAGGGAATGATCAGGGTCGGGATGTCGGAGCGGCGGAGAACCCGCTTGGCGACGGTTCCGAGAAAGGTGTGGGACAGGCCGTGGTCATGCGCGCCCATGACGATCAGATCGCAGCCCAATTCCTTGGCACGGCGCAGGATCACCTCGGCCGGATAGCCATCGGTCACTTCCACCGATGTCACCAGGTCGCGGACCTTTTGCTCGTCGCCCTGGAACGCCGCCCAGAAGCGGGCCTGGCGCTCTTCCAGAACCTTGCGCACCATCTCGTGGCGCCGCTGCGTCGCGGTCTGGCGCGCCTCTTCGTTCAGAACGAACAGGTCGAAGGTGATCTTGGCGTCCTCGGAGACCGGTTCGTTGACGTGCAGCACATGGATGTTTGCGTTCATCGCCTGGGCGATACTGGCCGTGTGCTTCAGCGCGAAGGTCGAGTTGTGCGTCAGGTTGGTGGCGAACAGGATATTGGTGATCGACGGTTTCATAATGCGGGCCTTTCCTCAGTATCCGAGCAGCCGCGGCAGCCACAGCGACAGCTCGGGCACGTAGGCGATGATGAAGATGGCGATGGTGTTGATCGCGGCGAAGGGCAGGGCACGCAGCGAGATTTCCTCGATCGTGATGTTGGAAATGCCCGAGGCGATGAACAGGTTTTCCCCCAGTGGCGGTGTCTGGAACCCGATGCCGAGCGCACAGACCATGACCACGCCGAAATGGATCGGGTCGATGCCGACGCTATAGGCCACGGGCAGCATCACCGGCACCAGGATCAGGATGGTCGCCAGGGTTTCCATGAACATCCCCACGAAGAGCAGGAAGAAGATGATCAGCGCCCAGATGATGTAGATGTTGGTGGTGACGCTCAGCATCGAATCCGCGATCAGTGCGGGTATCTGGTTTTCCACCAGCAAGCGCCCGAAGACGGTCGCGGTGAACAGGATCAGCAGAACCCGTCCGGTCAGCCAGGTGGTTGCTTCCAGCGAGCGGAACAGCGAGCTCCAGGTCAGTTCGCGATAGATCACCACGCCCACGATCAGGGTATAGGCAATCGCCACGATGGCGGCTTCGGTCGGAGTAAAGAAGCCAGTGTAGATACCGCCCAGGATCACCAGAGGCGCCATCAGTGACCAGAACCCCTTGTAGAGCTGGGTGCCGATCAGGTGCATGGACCAGCCTTCGGCGCTGCCGGAATAGCCGCGCTTCTTCGCGAGCAGGTAGTTCATGAACAGCAGCGACGAAGCGATCAGGAAGGCCGGAACGAAGCCCGCGATGAACAGCTTGGAAATCGAAACCGACTGGAAGGTGCCGTGTTCGGCCACGGCCTCGGCCGGCGGCGCCATGCCAAGCGCGGCGATGCCGAAGATCACCATCGGGATCGAGGGCGGGATGACGATGCCCAGCCCGCCCGAGGACGCGGTGACGGCCGAGGCATAGCCCTTGTCATAGCCCCGGTTGATCATCGCCGGGATCATCAGCATGCCGACGGCGGCGGTTGTCGCCGGGCCAGAGCCCGAGATCGCGCCGAAAAACAGGCAGGCCATGACCGTGGCGGCCGAGATACCGCCGGTGAAGGGGCCGGCAAAGCTCTCGGCGACATTGATCAACCGCTTTGAGATGCCCGCCGCTTCCATCAGCGCACCCGCCAGGATGAAGGCGGGCAGCGCCATCAGCGGGAACGAGCCCACCGAGGTAAAGGCGATCTGGACGAATTTCAGCGGGTTTTCCCCGAGATAGAGAAAGGACACCAGCGAGGACACCCCCAGCGCCACGGTGATCGGGGCACCGATCAGCAGCAGCAGCAGGAACGATCCGAACAGGATGGTTGTGATTTCGGCTTCCATGATTAGTCCTCCTTGCGCGCGGGATCCGCGTCGCGCAGTGTGTCGGCCTTGATCGCGTCAAGATCGATCTGGTCGGGGTCGGTGACCTCTTCGCCACGCACGAGCTTGACGTAATTGACCTGGAGAATGCGGATGGTCATCAAGGTGAAGGCGATGGGCAGGACGATGTAGACCCACTTCATCTCGATGCCGAGAGTCTGGCTTTTCCAGAACTTGTTCATCTTGTTGAAGACGAAATCGTAGGACAGCCAGATGAAGGTGACATTGAAGGCGATCCAGAACAGATCGGCGAAAGCTTCGATGTATTTGATGTATCCGTGCGGCAGGAACCGGAACTGGAACGTCACCCGGTTATGCGCACCTTTCAGCGCCGCGAAGCTGGCGCCGAAGAACACGAACCAGACGAACATGTAGACGGACAGTTCCTCGATCCAGGAAAAGGAATAGCCGAACGCCTCGCGCGATACGATCTGAACGAAGAGCAGCAGCACGAAGCCGCTCAGCAGCGTTCGGCAGATTATGCTCTCGATATTGTTGAAGATCTTGACCAGCATCTGGACACTCCTTGAGGGTGTGGAGAAGCGCCCACGAGGCGCTTCTCCATTCGGTCGTCGGTCTGAAACCTGGGAGGAGGTTTATTCGGAGACCGGATCGCGACCGATTTCCGCCAGCGCGGCATTCAACTTCTCGATACCGCCGATGGAGTCGTAGAATTTGGGCCAGACGGCAGAGGTCGCCAGGTCGATGAACTCCTGTTCGCCATTGGCCGGATCCGAGATTTCCATCCCGCGCGAGACCAGCTCTTCCTTGATCTGGGCTTCCTGGTCACGCAGATACTGCTCGGAAAACTCGGTCGCCTTCTGGCCGGCGGCGAGGATCGCGTTCTGGTCTTCCTCGGACAGGCTCTGGAACACCGATTCCGACACGATCAGCGGTTCGATCGAGAACAGATAGCGCAGGTTGGTGATGTATTTCTGCACTTCGTCGAACTTCATCGCGTAGACGGTGATGTAGGGGTTGTCCTGACCGTCAACGACCTTGGTCTGGAGACCGGCGAAGGTTTCGGACCATGCCATCGGTGTCGGGTTCACGCCCCAGGCCTGGTAGGTGGCGATCATGATCTCGTTCTTGGGCACGCGGATGACCAGGTCCTGAAGGTCGGCGACCTCGGTCACGGGCTTTTTCGAGTTGGTCAGAACACGGAAACCCGAATAGGCCCAGCCGATGATGCGCACGCCGGCGTCACGGATGGTGTTTTCGACCAGTTCCTGGCCGATGGGGCCCTGCGTCAGCGTGACCGCGTCTTCGAGGCTCAGGATCATGTAGGGCAGCGTCAGGGTGCCGACGGTGGGCGAGAACGGCGTCACGTTGTTGATCGCCAGGATCGAGAAATCCAGCAGGCCGATGGCCGCGTCGTTGACGGTGTCCTGCTCGGAGCCGAGCTGACCGTTCAGGAACAGGGTGCCGGTGTGGGCACCGTTGCTTTCCTCTTCCAGCGCCGCGATGAACGCCTTGCCGAGCGCCTCCTGGGTGCCGCCGGCGCCGTCGCCGACCGCGATCTTGAATTCCTTGGCGGCCACGGGTGCCGCCGCCATGATCGCGGCGACCGAAACGGCCGTGCCGAGTTTTGCAAGTTTTTGAATTAAGCTCACGTCTTCCTCCCGAAAAAAGTTTACCCAAGGTTAATGGCCTTGGAATGACGGGCTCTCTAACGTGTGGAAAAGCATTCAAGAATATATTGCATTTTCAAGAGCGTGGCGCAATGCGGTGGTATTTCTGCGGCGGAACCCGAACTGAATATCGGCCGTTCGACGATCTCGAAATACCTGTCCGATCTCGAATTTCGGCTGGGCGTGCGGCTGTGCAGCCGAGGTCCCGCGGGGTTTCACCTGACCGACGAAGGCGCCGAGGTGCTGAACGCGACAGAATCGCTTCTCGATTCGCTGCGCGATTTCGCCACCCATGTGAACCAGGTGCGCAGCACGCTGGCGGGGACCTTGCGCATCGCCTGCTTCGACCAATGCATCACCAACAACGACGCCCGCCTGAGCAGCACGATCAGCCTGTTTTCAGACCGCGCGCCTGACGTAGACCTTGAACTATCCCTGCTCCAACCCAACGAGATCGAGGCCCGGCTGATCGACGGCACGCTCGATATCGGCATCGTCGCCATGCACAAGCCCTCGCCCAATCTCGACTATACCCCGGTCCACACCGAGACGATGTACCTCTATTGCGGCTCCAGTCACCCGTTCTTCCGCCGCGCCGACGACGATCTGGGCCGGGACGATCTGCGCAAGACGTCCTATGCCGGCATCTCGTTCAACTCGCCCAACCTCACCCATTCACAGCAGGTCGGCCTGCGTCCCAAGGCCGTTGTTCAAAACGAAGTGATGCTGGCCGTGCTGATCATCTCGGGCCATTACATCGGTTTCATGCCCGATCACATGGCCGCCCCGCTGGAACGCAAGGGCATGATGCGCAGGGTGTGGGCCGACGAGATCAGCTATACCACCCAATACGGCGCCGCCACCCGCCGCGCGCCCGAACCCAACCGGATCACGCGGGTGTTCCTCGACTGCCTCAAGACGGCCTATGACCAGCCCAGCCTGATCGGCGCGATATAGGCGCAACCGGTCAATCCCCGTATCGACGGGCGACCGTTCCGGCAAGCGCGTCGACCAGCGCCAGAAGCGCCAGCGACAGGGCCGCCAGAACAATCAGCGCCGCGAACATCGGCGCGGTCTGGCCGCGCCCGTCCGACATCA
>JAUIBJ010000292.1 GCA_030428025.1 Alphaproteobacteria bacterium | reverse complement strand
GGTGCGCTCGAACCAGTATGACGACCCCGAAGGCAACAGCCGGCGCATCCTGACCGGCGAATGGGACGATCACCCCAAACCCTGACCGCGCTTTCCTCTTGCCGGAAATAGACTCTGTTGCGCAAATCGGTTGACAGCCGAGCTTCCCCTTTCCCCGGTCAGACTTATCCGACGACCTCTGTGAGAGGGTATGCCGAGGGCGGTGTAGCCGTTCAACGCGGCGATGCGGACTTGGAGCTCGGCAACTTGGCGGTCGAAGTCTCGCGCCACGAGCCACTGGCCCAGAAGCTTGACACAATGCATCTTCGTTTCGACGCGGCTCCGGCGGTGGTATCCGCTCCATCGTCGCCACAGTGCCCGGCCAAGATGTTTCGATGCTCTCGGAGCCTCGTTGCGCGCCACTGCGCCAGCAGTGATCGCCTTCCAGGGCTTTGCGTTCCTGCGCGACGGAATGACGGCGGCAGCGCCCCAGTCGGCGATGGCATCGTGGCACTTGCGGGTGTCATAAGCCCCGTCTGCGGTGACGCTCCCGATCTCCTGATCGGGTGGGATCTGGCTAGGCAGGTCTGGCAAGATGGGCGCGTCGCCGATGTGGCTTACGGTGACCTCGACGGCCCGAATCTCCAGCGTTTGCTCGTCGATCCCGAGGTGGATCTTGCGCCAGACCCGCCGTTTGGGGCCGCCATGCTTGCGCGCATGCCACTCGCCTTCACCCTCGACCTTGATACCCGTGCTATCCACTGCCCGGCAGGGTATTGCGCGGCAATGCCCGAGTGGGATCAGCAGGTGCAACGGCCCCTTGGAACCGCGGTAAGGGATGTTCACATACAGGGTCTTCTGGCGACGACCAAGCGTGCTGAAATCGGGCACCGTCCAGTCGACGCCAACCAGCCGCAGCAGGCTCTCGACGAAGCCGGTCGTCTGCCGGAGCGCCATGCCGAACAGCCCGGGGCTCCGCCCGTTCAGGGCTGAAACGATCCACCGGATCGTTTCCAAGACGCCCTTCACCCTTCATCGACAGACAGGTCTGGATGGCTGCATGGCTATAGGTCTGCTGCCGGCCGCGCGTTCTTGTCGGCGCGGCCTCCCAGATCATCTCGGGGTCAAACCAGATCGTCAGCGAGCCCCGGCGCTTGAGCGCTTCGTTATAGGCTGGCCAGTTTCTGGTCTTGTAAGTCGGGTGTTGGTCTGGTCATGCGTCACAGATATCACGCTGGTTTCACAAGATGAATCCCTCACGAGTTTCGCGCAACAGAGCCACACAGATCACCCGACTGTCGGGTCGGACGGAGCCGTGGCGTCGGTCAGCAACATGCAGGCAGGCAGCGAACCGGCCTGGTATCTGCTCGATACCTCTCGGGCCGTGCGTCCTATCGTGTGGCGGGAGCGAGAGGGCTACGAGTTCCAGTCCCGGATGGATCCGACCGACGATAACGTATTTCGGAACGACGAATATCTCTATGGCGTCCGGGCGCGGGTCAACGCCGGGTTCGGCCTCTGGCAGCTGGCCTTCGGCAGCAAGGCAGAGCTGGCGCCCGAAAACTACGCGGCCGCACCAGCAGCCATGATGAATTTCCGGGCGGAAAGCGGGCGCATCCTGGGCATCAGTCCGACCACGCTCGTGGTTCCGCCGTCGCTGGAGGACAGCGCCCTGCACCCGCTGAACACGGAAACCCGTGACGGCGGCGGCTCCAATCCCTGGAAAGGTACCGCCGAGTTGATCGTTACCCCCTTCGTGGGCTGATACCATGTCCGACTATCTGACCGCCATCGGTGACCAGGCGTTGCCTCAGGGCGAGGCTCCGGACTGGGTTCATCTGCTTCCGGCCGGGCGCATGAAAGCGCGCGACGGGCGGGTGTTCGATCTGGCCGACGCGCAGGTTCTGGTTCACGCCTTCGCCGAAGGCGGTGTCGATCTGCCCATTGACCACGAGCACCAGAACGACAAGCCGGAGGCACGGTGGAACGGCCCGGTCCGCGCGGCCGGTTGGATCAAGGCCCTGGAACAGCGGTCCACGGGTCTTTGAGGTCGGGTTGAATGGACAACACGGGCTCGCGAGATGATCGCCAACCGGGAATACCGGTTCCTGAGCCCGTCTTTTGTCTACCGCAAGACTGACCGGCAGATCATGAAACTGAACGGTGTCGGGTTGGTCCATAACCCGGCGCTGCATCTCACCGCCCTTGCCCGAGAGGAATCCAGCATGGGCAAAACAACCGACATACTGGCGCGTCTGGCAACGGTGTTGGGCTTGCCAGCCAATGCCGATGAGGATGCCATTTTTGCCGCCGTCGAAGCGCTGACCGGTGCAGCTACCGCTGAGACCACAGACCCCGCCCGGTTCGTTCCGGTCGAGGCGGTCCGGGATCTGCTGCGCGATCACAATGCGCAGCGGGCAGACATGGCCTTGAGCCAGGCGAAGTCGAAGGTGGATGACGCAATGCGGCGCGGATATCTCACGCCGGCCATGCGTGGCTGGGCGGAGGCGCTTTGTGCCCGAGACGAAGCCAGTTTCGACTGTTTCATTCGCGGCGCGGTTCCGCAATTCGCCAACCTGGCGAAACCGGTCCTGCCGGCGCGGCCGCCCGTCGCATCGGAACCGACAAGAAACTCGGCTGCAGCCGCCGCGATTTGCGAACAACTCGGGCTGCCGGGCGACCGGCTGTCCGAATGAGACCTGACCGGCGAACTGGTGAACGCCGCTCAGGCGTTCTGCGCATCCTGTCTGTGCGCGGAACAGGGCGCGCCCCAAACAGGCGGTCGTTCAACGCCTGTTCGGGGCGCGTTCCGGGTGCCGAGGCAGCATGCAGGCGAGGAAAGAAGGGATGAGGGAGTATCCCGGCGACCTGGAACACATCGTCTTGTGGTGCCTGATCGGCTTCGTTCTGGGCGAATTCGCCTGCCTGCTGCTGATCCTGTTCCATGTCGCCGCCTATCAAACATGACCGGGGCCGAAGCAGGGCGCGGGCGCAGCACGGGGAGTTGACAGAACATGAAGGGACGGGCCGGGAACCCGGATCGAGAGGCTGCGCTACTGGCCGAGGTAAAAGCCCTGGGCACGATGAGCCGACGCCTTCAGCACGGGCTCACCCTGCTCTCAAGGATGCTTGAAGCAGGTGTTCAAGCGGATTCGATCACTCCTTTGCATGCAGCGCTGCACCTGAAAGAGCATCGCAGAGGACGGCCGTCGAAGATCGTTTGCGACCCGGAACTGGAAACCTTCATCATTGAGCGCATGACGTTCCAACAGATCGCCGAAGATATTGCCCGGCACTTCCCGCCACAATGCCACGTCAGTTGCAGTTCAATTCACCGTTGGTTTCGCCGGTGGAGGCAGCGATGAACGAGCTGGCGCGCGTTCCGCCCAGGCCGCCGGCGCAGATCGCCGATATCGTGGAGATTCTCGGCCCGGATCTGACGGCCACGTTCCTGCTGCGGTTCGGTGGCGCGGAACTCTACATGGCCGAAGACCCGAAAGGACGCTCGCAGGTGGAAGCCCTTGTCGGAACCGATCGCGCAAGATCGCTGGCCACGCTGACCAACCGGCAACGCCGGGTGCCGCTGGCGAAACCCTGGGGGGCCAGCCACCTGCGGTTCAAGGGCGCAACCATCGCCGAGATCGCTCGCACCCCGCATGTCACCGACATCACCGTGCGAAGGTATCTGAAGTGAGGAAGGCTGGGGTGACGGAGGGCCGGACGTCCCCTCATGCACTAGCGTTCGGCCGAAGCCGGGACGATGTCATGGACTCCGAGTTTCCATGGTCGTCACCCCAACTTGTTGCAGGTGGTGGGGCCTCGCACCCGGTTTCCCGGAAACCCCGCATGGCGCTCCGAGTATTCGCCCGTGCTACGGCCGCGAGAATATTACCGTCTCACACCTGCAGGAAAAATATAACCATGTTCACGGTCGACTTCAACGACGAGGCGGTCACCGCGACGCCATTACTAGGTGGCTCGCCAACAGCGACTGATATCCTCAATCACCTCTACCCACCTGTCCCCGGATAATCCCGCAAATAACGCCCCATTACCGGCTCAAACCCACTGATAACTGACAGGAGCCGCCCGCAGGGGCGGCGGGGGCAGAGCCCCCGGATTACCCACCCGACAAGACGCGGCAACCTGCAAAACCAAAAACCCCGCGGCGAACCGCGGGGTTTTCTTTGCTCATCCGATCCGGATGCCGTTAACCGTGCTTCTTGCCCTTCAGCGGCGCCCAGAGACGCTTGTTGGTCAGGTAGAGCAGCACCGACAGGATCGCCAGGAACAGCACGCCGACGAACCCGGCCTGCTTGCGGGCCATCATCTTGGGTTCCGCCGCCCACATCAGGAACGCGGCCACGTCTTCTGACAGATGGTGCATGTCGTTTGCATGACCGTCAGCGAATTCCACCAACTCATCGGACAGCGGCGGCGCCATCGAAATCCAGCCGCCGGGGAAGGCGGTGTTTTCATACAGGATCGACCCCGCCTCTTCCTTTTCCTCACCGGTATAACCGGTCAGGATCGAGGCGATGTATTCCGCGCCGCCCATGCCCTTTACCAGCTGGTTGATACCCAGCCCGTAAGGACCGTGGAACCCGGCACGGGCCTTGGCCATCATCGACAGATCCGGCGCACCGGCCGCAGTATTGGCCGGAAAGTTGTCCGTGGGCTTGGCCGGGCGGAAATCGTCCAGCTCGGCATCGAACACTTCGAAGTTGTCGTTGGCATAGGCACGCATCTGGTCCTCGGGCAGGTTCGGGCCGCCCTCGTCGCTCAGCGTGCGCAACGGTACGTATCTCAGTCCGTGGCAGGCGGAACAGACCTCGGTGTAGATCTGCAGCCCACGCTGGAGCTGGTTGATGTCATAGGTGCCGAAGGGGCCCTCGAAGGAAAAGGCGAAGTCTTCGATATGCTGCTCTCCGCCGCCTGCCGCGAAAGACGCGGCAGGGGTCAGGGCCAGGGCGAATGCGGCACCGATTGCGGTTTTCTTGAACATTGGTCCCGTTCCCTTTCTCATTCGGCCGGCGTGGCGCCGGGCGCCTTGCCGTAATGCGCCTCGAAATCTTCCTCGACGGTCGCCGGCGGCGTTTCCGGTTTCTCGATCACGCCGAGGATCGGCAGGATAACCAGGAAATAGGCGAACCAGTAAGCAGCCCCGATCAGCGCAAAGCTGGCATAGGGTTCTTCCGCCGGCATCGCGCCCAGCCACATCAGCACCACGAAGTCGATTACCAGCAGCGCGAACCACCACTTGAACATCGGACGATACTTGCCGGACTTGACCGACGAGGTGTCGAGCCAAGGCACCAGCGCCATCACGAAGATGGCGCCGAACATGGCGATCACACCAAAGAATTTCGCATCGACGATGCCGCCGGTCAGGAACGA
>JAUIBJ010000291.1 GCA_030428025.1 Alphaproteobacteria bacterium | reverse complement strand
TTACCGTCGACGGCGAGGAGATGGGGATCGAATCCACCCTCAACCTGCTGACCGAACAGGAGCGGCCCAAGCGCGAGGCCGCGGCCCGCGAACTGGCCCGCGTCTTCGGCGAGAACATCCGCACCTTTGCCCGCGTTCACAACACCTGCGCCAAGGAAAAGGAAGTGATCGACCGCTGGCGCAAGATGCCCTCGGCCCAGACCGCGCGGCATCTGGCCAACGATGTGGAGCCGGAAGTGGTCGAGGCGCTGCGCGATGCGGTGGTCGCGGCCTACCCAAAGCTCAGCCACCGCTATTACGAATTGAAACGCGGCTGGCTGGGGCTCGACACCATGCAGGTCTGGGACCGCAACGCGCCCCTGCCGATGGAGGAAAAGCGGGTGATCGACTGGCCCACGGCACGCGGCATGGTGATGGACGCCTATTCCGCCTTCGACCCGCGCATGGGCGAACTGGCCGAGCCGTTCTTCGAAAAGGGCTGGATCGACGCCGGGGTGAAGCCCGGCAAGGCGCCCGGCGCCTTCGCCCATCCCACGGTGACGGATGTGCACCCTTACGTGCTGCTCAACTACCTGGGCAAGCCGCGCGACGTGATGACGCTGGCGCATGAGCTGGGCCACGGCGTGCATCAGGTTCTGGCCTCGGATCAGGGCGAGCTGCTCTCCTCCACCCCGCTCACGCTGGCCGAGACGGCAAGCGTCTTCGGCGAGATGTTGACCTTCCGCAAGCTGCTCGATGCCGCCAGGACCAAGGACGAGCGCAAGGTGCTGCTGGCCGGCAAGGTCGAGGACATGATCAACACGGTCGTCCGGCAGATCGCCTTCTACGATTTCGAATGCAAGCTGCACGCCGCCCGCCGCGAGGGGGAGCTTACCCCCGAGGATATCGGCGCGCTGTGGATGAGCGTGCAGGGCGAAAGCCTGGGGCCCGCGTTCGAGTTCATGAAAGGCTACGAGGCCTTCTGGGCCTATATCCCGCATTTCGTGCATTCGCCCTTCTATGTCTATGCCTATGCCTTCGGCGACGGGCTGGTGAACGCGCTTTACGCGGTCTACGAGGAAAACCCCGAAGGCTTTCAGGACAAGTATTTCGACATGCTGCGCGCGGGCGGCTCGAAGCACCACAAGGAGTTGCTGGCCCCCTTCGGTCTCGACGCCACCGATCCGGCCTTCTGGGACAAGGGGCTTTCCATGATCTCGCGCTTCATCGACGAGTTGGAGGCGATGGAGGAGTGATCGGAATTTCATGAAAATTCCGGAGCGGAAAAGTGAAATTTTCCGGCCTCAACGCCTCACCCCATGTGCTTGGCGAACCGCGGAATTCGAGCAAATTCCGCGCCCGGAAAATGCACATTTTCCGGGCCGCTTCCAGCACGGAAAACAGCTACTTCTGCCGCGTTGTGATCCAGCCGTTCAGCCGCCACATCCCCCAGGCCAGCGGGATCGCCGCCAGACCGCCCACCACATAGGCCAGCGGTTCGTCCCAGAAGCTTTCGAAAAGCTGGGTATAGGCATGGATGCCGGCAAAGGTGATCGCCGCGTTGAAGATGCCCCGATTGGCGCGGAGTGCGGCCACGGCGATGACCACGGCCAGCACCACCGCCCAAACCACACTGTAGACATGGCGCGAAATGGTGATCGCTTCGGCACGGAATGCCTCTCGCAGCGTCTCGTAGTCTTCCCAACTACCCGACGCACTGCTGTAGCGGCCCGGGCCCCAGGCGGTTTCGCCCACCACATCGCCCCAGAGCGAGCCCACCAGAAAGCACAGGTTGGCGACGATGAAACCCAGAACCGAGACGACCCGCGCGTGCCGCGCCCAACGTTCGGGCCAGACATTCTTGGCCCAGACGCAGAGAAGCACCAGCGTGCCCATCTGCAGAATCGAGAGCGTGGATTCTGGCGAATAGAACACATAGGCCGCGTGGAAATAGGCGGTGCCGGTGTTGAGCATCTGGGCAAAAGGCACGATGGCCAGCGCCGTTACCAGCCGCACATCGCACATCACCCCTGCCCCGGCAATGAGTGCGCTGGCATAGAGGTAGAACAGGCTTACCGGAAGCCCGCCGAGTTCGCGGTCGATCACGAGGATGCCGCAGCCCCCCAGATGCAACGCCACTCCCATCACCAGGATCGCGCCGGTCACGAACCGGGTGGTGAGCGCCCCGCGCCACAGCGCGACACCCGACAGGGTGGTGACGGCGACACCGGCAAGCAGCATGACCCATCCGGCGCGGTCGTGATAGTTCGCGAAGAGTTCCGCGACGCCCCCACCGATCAGCATGCCCGCCCCAATCAGCGCCGCGGCATTGCCGAACATGCGGTACATCTTGCCGCCCCGCGCGAGGATCGCCAGCCCGCCCACCAGTGCCAGCGCGCCGAAAATCGCCACCGAGACCGCATCGGCCAGCCAGAAGATCAGCCCCGCCGTCGCCGCGACGATACCGAAACAAAGCACAGAATTTATGGCGAGCGCGACCATCGCCTCGCGCGCGCGGGCCTCGATCTCGCGCGCCTGGGCGGCGTCTATGACCCCGTCCGCCTGAAGCTGGCGTGTATCCGCGATGGCGTGCATCAGCCCTTCTCCATTGCTTCCGGTTCAACCAGGGCTGGGCACCCACCCGGCAATCGCGACCGCCCCGGTCAGGATCCGTCGCCCAGCACCATGTAATCCTCGAATGCCCTGGTGCCGCGTTTCGCCTGATCGATCAGACCCTTCAGAACCGAAATCGCCGCCGGCGAGGTGACCGCAACGGAATGGTTCAATCCTTCTCCGTCACCCAAGTCGGTGAAATCGATCACCCGGACGCCTTTTACGCCTTCAAGCTGGTCAGGGCTGTCGATCCTGCCCAGGCGCGGCTTGCGGCCGGTCAGCAGACCGGCCAGCGACAACGCCTTGTCCTGCCGCGACACGAAGATCATGAACGGCTGGGGAAGCTGCCCGATCGTTTCCGCCTGCCGCTGGAACACATCCGGATCGATGTCGGGCGACATCAGCACGACGCCGCTGATCCGGTCCAGCAGGTGCCTGTCACCCCTCAGCGCGGCCTGCCGCAATGTTTCCATCACCAGTTGCGACCCCATCGAATGGGCCAGCAGAAAAACCCGTTCTCCGGGCTGTCGAGTCAGCGAGGTCAGAACGCGCTGGAACCCGTCCCGCGAATAAAGCACGCTGTCGCGGTCATAGGCATAGCCGCGCGGGTCGCCCGCCGAGGGCCAGGAAAACACCACGCCCGGGTTTTGGGCGGCGAAATCGGCGCGCATCTGCGCGAAGCGGTACACGGCATCGGAGAAGGTGTTGTTGTACCCGTGCACGAAAACCATGGTTTCCCGGCCGGGCGTGGCGCGGCGCATCGCGCCGATCATGCTGTCGGCGCCCTTGTAAACCTCGGTCCCCGTGATCACGAAGTCGGTATTGGCGTCGGGCGGGCCTTCGGGCCATTCGATATTGCCGGTCTTGTGGGTGGGCGGGATCGAGACATCCACATGCAGGAACTTGAGCCCGTCCGGCCGGGTCTTGCCGAACATCCGGCCCAGATCGCGCAGGTCCAGCTCTGTGGCCACGAAGATCCGCTCGATACTGGCGGCAGGGCTGGGTGCGGCGCGTTCGGCCGCTTGCCGCGGCGCACAGGAGATCAGCACAAGCGAGAGCAGAAAAACAAACCCGATCCGGCAAGGGCCGGACCGGGGAAGACCACAGGTCGAAGAATGAAATGTCATGGAATGCCTTTTCCGCGATTCGAAAGAAGGCTAGTGCGATTTTGCCCGCCGGCCAAGCTTACGCGCTGGCCAGCATGCCTTTTTCCTGCGCCAGGCTGCGCATGCGCTTCTGCAGCTTCTCGAAAGCGCGCACCTCGATCTGGCGGATGCGTTCGCGGCTCACGTCGTACTGGCCGCTCAACTCCTCCAGCGTGACCGCCTGATCGCTCAGCCGCCTTTGGGTGAGAATGTCGCGCTCGCGCTCGTTGAGCACCTCCATCGCCTCGGCCAGCAACTCGCGCCGGGCCGAAAGCTCGTCCTCGCGCTCATATTCGGCGGCCTGGTCGGCATCTTCGTCCTCCAACCAGTCCTGCCACTGCATGGCGCTGTCCTCGTCGCTGCCGACGGTGGCGTTTAGCGAGGCGTCGCCGGCCGACATGCGCCGGTTCATCGAGATCACCTCGTCCTCGGTCACGCCCAGATCATGCGCGATCTGCTTGACGTTCTCGGGGCGCAGGTCGCCTTCCTCCAGAGCGCCGATGCGTGACTTGGCCTTGCGCAGGTTGAAAAAAAGCTTTTTCTGGGCGCTCGTGGTTCCGAGCTTGACCATCGACCAGCTGCGCAGGATGTATTCCTGAATGCTCGCTCGGATCCACCACATCGCATAGGTGGCCAAACGGAACCCCTTTTCCGGGTCGAAACGCTTCACCGCCTGCATCAGGCCGACATTGGCCTCGGAGATCACTTCCGCCTGTGGCAGGCCATAGCCGCGATAGCCCATGGCGATCTTGGCCGCCAGCCGCAGGTGGCTCGTCACCATCTTGTGGGCGGCTTCGGTGTCATGTTCCTCCACCCAGCGTTTGGCCAGCATGTATTCCTCTTCAGGCTCCAGAAGCGGAAACTTCCGGATTTCCTGAAGATAGCGGTTGAGCCCGCCCTCCGGCGTCGGTGCGGGAAGATTTGCGTAGTTGCTCACAGCCACGATCCCTCCAATCAGATCAGCCCCTCAATGTTTATCTATTTAACATTTGGGGTTTCACCCGCCAGGTTTCAAGGCAGGTGAACGAATTAGTTTACCTGACTATGGCGCAATCGTTTCGGCCGCGCCATAGCCCTTACAGGTCAATCACGTAACCGTGCAGTGTTGTTCCGTTCTGTGATTTCCTGTGGGTTTTGCTTCATAGCTTACCTTTGCACAATTCCACAATGCTTACGAAAGGACATTAACCTGTGTAAATTTGCACCAAACCGCCGCCCGCTCGCTCAGTCCCGCAAAACGCTCAGCAATGTGGCGAAATCCTCAGGCAGTGGAGCCTCGAAGCGAAGATGCGCGCCGGTGACGGGGTGATCAAAGCCCAGAACCTGCGCATGCAGGGCCTGACGGGGGAATTCCCCGACTGCCCCATAAGCCTTTTCCGGCAGGGCCTTGGCAGGCAATCTTCGTCTGCCGCCATAGACCGGATCGCCCACCAGCCCGTGTCCCGCATGCGCCAGATGCACACGGATCTGATGCGTGCGCCCCGTCTCCAGCCAGCACTCCATCAGCGACAGCGCCGGCGGCGTACCGAAGCTTTCGACCACCCGCGCGCGGGTCACCGCATGCCGGCCGCCGGCGAACACCACCGCCTGGCGCTGCCGGTCGGTCCGGTGCCGGGCCAGTTGCGTGGTGATCTTCAGCACATTG
>JAUIBJ010000290.1 GCA_030428025.1 Alphaproteobacteria bacterium | reverse complement strand
CGGGGTGGTGGCCTTGAGCGAGATCTCCGAACTCACGCTCGATTCTTCGGCGACACCGCCGCACTGGATCCTCACCCAGCCCGGCCAGCGCGACCTTTCCATTCCGCTCAACGCCGAAGGGGCCGAGACGCTCTTCGATGTCTTCGCCAGCCTGCCGGGCCTTCGCACCGAGCGCATGCTGGCGCAGATGCGGCGGGGCGGGGACGGGCCGGTGCCAATCTGGCGCAGGCCAGACGAGAGCGCTGCGCGTCTGACCCGGCTGCATTGACACTCGGGGGATTTGGCGCCACTTCTCACGGTTATCGTCGGTCAGTCCGATCACCGCGCGCCGAAACAGGAGGCACCGAACATGTCCATTCCCCAGTCCGGCGGCGGGCCGATTACGTCGCACGATCAACTGGCGGGCTATCTGGAAGCCGGGTGCAAGCCGAAGGACGACTGGCGCATCGGCACCGAGCACGAGAAGTTCGGCTATTGCAGGGACACGCTGCAACCGCTGCCCTATGCCGGAGAGCGTTCAATCCTCGCTGTGCTGGAAGGGTTGCGCGACCTTCACGGCTGGGCGCCGCTCATGGAAGGCGGCAACCTGATCGGGCTGGAAAAGGACGGCGCCAATGTCTCTCTCGAGCCGGGCGGGCAGCTGGAACTGTCCGGCGCGCCTCTGGAGACGATCCACGAGACCTGTGACGAGGTGAACGCGCATCTGGCCGATGTGAAGTCGATCGCCGACCGGGTGGGGGTGGGATTCATCGGTCTGGGCGCCGCGCCCATCTGGACACATGACCAGATGCCGATGATGCCCAAGGGGCGCTACAAGCTCATGACCGAGTACATGGATCGCGTGGGCTCGATGGGCAAGTCGATGATGTACCGCACCTGCACGGTGCAGGTGAATCTCGATTTCGGTTCGGAGGCGGACATGGTGCAGAAGATGCGCGTGGCGCTGGCGCTGCAGCCGGTGGCAACCGCGCTCTTCGCCAACTCACCGTTCTTCGAGGGCAAGCCCAACGGGCATAAGTCCTGGCGCTCCCGCGTCTGGCGCGACCTCGACCCCGACCGGACGGGCATGCTGCCCTTCGTCTTCGACGAGGGCTTCGGCTTCGAGGCCTGGGCCGAATATGCGCTCGACGTGCCGATGTACTTTGTCTACCGCGACGGCAAGTATGTCGATGCCCTCGGCCAATCCTTCCGCGATTTCCTGAAGGGCGAGCTGCCCGCCCTTCCCGGCGAGACGCCCACGCTTTCCGACTGGGCCGACCACCTGACCACCATCTTCCCCGAGGCGCGGATCAAGAAGTTCATGGAGATGCGCGGTGCCGATGGCGGCCCCTGGCGCCGTCTCTGCGCGCTGCCGGCCTTCTGGGTGGGGCTCATGTACGACCAGACGGCGCTCGATGCCGCCTGGGAACTGGTCAAGGGCTGGGATGCGGAAACGCGCGAGGCCCTGCGCGTAGCGGCCAGCGTAGAGGCGCTGCAGGCGCAGGTGGGCGACATCCGCATGCACGATCTGGCCCGCGAGGTGCTGGACATCTCAGAGGCCGGGCTCAAGGCCCGCGCCCGCCCAGGCGCGGGCGGCATGATCGCCGACGAGACCCATTTTCTGAATGCGCTCAAGGAAAGCGTGGAGACGGGGCAGGTGCCGGCAGATGAATTGCTGGCGAAGTATCACGGGGAGTGGGACGAGGACCTGACGCGGATTTACGCGGACTACAGTTACTAAGCATTTCGATACGATTTTGAACCGATGACACTGCCAATCCCGTGGCAATCGTGCTATCGGTGGATATGCTGAAGAAACAGGCGTTCCCGATTGCCGAGATTTATGTCCCCGTCAAGCGCATGAAAACGCTCGATCCGGAGAAAGTCCGGCTGATCGCCGAGAGCATCATCGAAATGGGCCAGACCACGCCAATCCGGCTCCGGGCCGGCAAGGGCAGGTTTGTGTTGCTCGAAGGTCTGCACCGGCTCGAAGCGCTCAAGGCGCTGGGAGAAGATAGCGTTGTCGGATATCTCGTGCGCGCACGCCTGCACTAGGCTTGGCTGGCAAGGCCGTCGCATCGCGGCGTAGGGAGCACGTTGCGAACCCGCAGCTGCCGGGCCGTGCTCTCCGGAGGAGCCGCGCGCGCCTCTGCGCCGGCGGATGAGCGTCTGGCGTAATATCAAGCGGAGTTGTACGAGGACCTGACCCGGATCTATGCAGAGTACAGCTACTGAGGTCGAACGGAGTTTCGATTCTCTCCACCTTCGTTCTCGAACATGTAGTCGCGGGTAATGGGCAGACGATCGATCTGTCGCGTGAGCTGCATCTGAAAAACTATGTTCGTACGCCGGCGGAAGCCCACTTCGCACAGCACCAGGTAGAACTCCCACATCCGGAAGAAGCGGTCGTCGTAGAGCGCACGAACCTTGTCGGCCTGCGCCGAAAACCGATCGCGCCAGTGGCGAAGGGTTTCGGCATAGTGCAGGCGCAGAAACTCCAGATCGGTGACAAAGAGCCCGGCAGGCTCGACCGCCGTGAATACTTCGGATAGCGAGGGCAGGTCGGCGCCGGGAAATATGTACTTGCGTATGAACGGGTTGATCGGAGCGGGCGTGTCCGAATAGCCAATCGAATGGATCAGCGCGACGCCCTCCTCGTTCAGAAGCCCGGCCAGCTTGCCAAAGAACTCCGGGTAGTTGCGCTTGCCGACATGCTCGAACATCCCGACCGAAACGATGCGGTCGAACGGTCCCGACAGTTCCCTGTAGTCGCAAAGCTCGAAATGTAGTCGCTCCTGCGCAGGCGACTGCCCGGCGCGTTCGACGGAATAGGTGTACTGTTCCCGGCTCAGCGTGACGCCCGTGACATCTGCACCGAAGGTTTC
Organism: Alphaproteobacteria bacterium; assembly: GCA_030428025.1. GTDB lineage: Bacteria > Pseudomonadota > Alphaproteobacteria > Rhodobacterales > Rhodobacteraceae > Roseovarius. Next base: position 2,546 of record JAUIBJ010000290.1, on the reverse strand, counting down.
GGCCAGATAGCAAGCCATGCCGCCCCAGCCTGAACCGATGTCAAGAACCTTGAGCCCGGGGCGATCGAGCATGAGTTTCGCGGCGATGTGCTCTTTCTTCTGAGCCTGTGCCTGTTCCAGCGTGTCGTCGGGATGGCGGAAATAGGCACAGGAATACTGCCTGTCATTGTCCAGAAAGAGATCATAAAGCGCAGGTGAAAGATCGTAATGATGTGCCACGTTGCGCTGCGCCCGACTGATCCTGTTGGCCTGTTTCCGAAAGCGTCCGATCTGCGCCGAAAGCCGGTGAAGTCGGGTTCCGGGAGTACTTCCCAAATTGCGCGCCAGCAGGTCGAGAAGCTCGTAAAGCGACCCCTCTTCAACGACAAGCCGGCCGTTCATGTACGCCTCTCCCAGAGCGAGCGGCGGATTCAGCAAAAGCGCAGCCTCGCTCCAACCCGATGTCAGGCGGATGCTCACATGCGGCGTTCCGTCGCCGAAGGTCTCGCTCTGTCCCTTCGCGTTCATGACAGTCAGGGAGCCGTCTTGGATCGCTGACCGCAAAATGGATGAAAGCAGCACGTAGAATACCTCTCCACGTATCAACGCGCACAATCGCTGCGGCGCGGAATGCGAAAAACGGGTTCGTCTGAACCAGATTGAAGAAGGTCACCTCACTTGGCAATAGCTTCGACATGCGTGCAAATGCGCGTCCGGTATCGAGTAGTCAAACAACCTGCATCGTCGCACGCAAGTTCGCGCAGGTTTGGGCCGTGATGCCGCCTCACTTCTCCCCGATCTTCGGCTCGGTTCCCGCCTGCAGGCGCTGGATGTTGGTCCAGTGGCGGGCGAAGACCAGCAGCGTGAGGACCACGCCCAGAAGGAACATGCGCGGCTCGCCCAACGCAAAGATCCAGATCGTCGACAGCGCCGCCGCCATCAGCGCCCCCATCGAGGAGATCCGCGTCACCGCCACCGTCACCGCCCATGTCAGGCAGCAGGCGAGCCCCACCGGCCAAGCCAGCGCCAGGAGGATGCCGAGGAAGCTCGCCACGCCCTTGCCGCCCCTGAACTGCAGCCAGACCGGAAAGCAATGGCCGAGAAAGGCCGTCAAGCCTGCCAGTTGCGCCGCATCCTCGCCCGAGACGAGCCGCGCAAGCAGCACCGCCACCGCACCCTTGCCCGCATCGAGCAACAGCGTCGCCGCCGCCGCGCCCTTGTTGCCGGTTCTAAGCACGTTGGTGGCGCCGATATTACCCGAGCCGATCTCGCGCAGGTTGCCCAGGCCCAGCCGCTGCGTGAGCAGAAGGCCAAAGGGGATCGAGCCCAGCAAATAGCCGACGATGGCCCAAAGAAGAAGCAGGAGAACCGGGGTGTCTATCGGTGGCATCAGGAGGCCTCGTATACGGGTTTGCCGTCCACCCATGTGGCCAGCACGCGGCCCTGCATGCGCTGGCCGTCAAAGGGGGTGTTCTTGGATTTCGACCGCAGGGTACTGCGATCCATGACGAAAGGTTTGTCGGGGTCGAATAGCACAATATCGGCGGGCGAACCTGCCGACAGCCGGCCGCTTTCCAGCCCCAGCCGGCGCGCGGGATTGAGAGCCAGGGCTTTGAAAATTTGAGGTAAACTCAGGTCGCCCGAGTGAAAAAGCCGCATCGCCGCCGGCAGCAGGGTTTCCAGCGCCACCGCGCCGCTGGCCGCCTCCTCGAACGGCAGGCGCTTGCTTTCCTCGTCCTGCGGCGTGTGCATCGAGGAGATGGTGTCGATGAGACCCTCGCGCAGCGCCGCGATCACCGCCTGGCGGTCGTCTTCCGACCGAAGGGGCGGCTTGACCTTGAAGAAGGTGCGATAGTCGGCCACGTCGAATTCGTTCAGCGTCAGATGGTGGATCGAGGTGCCGGCGGTGATATCGAAGCCGTTGGCCTTGGCTCGCTCCAACGCCGGCAGGGCACGGGCGGCAGTGATCTGGTCGGCATGGTAGCGTGCGCCGGTCATCTCGATCAGCGCGATATCGCGGTCGAGCCCCATGCGTTCGGCCATGGGCGAGACCGCCGGAAGCCCCTTGAGCGAGGCGAACTTGCCGGAGGTGGCGGCGGCGCCCGCGCTCAGCACCGGTTCCTGCGGATGGGCGATGACCAGCGCCCCGAGGGACCGGGCATAGGTGAGAGCGCGGGAAAATACCTTGGTGTCGGTCACCACGTGGTCGCAATCGGTGAAGGCCACGGCACCGGCGTCGAGAAGAAAGCCGATCTCGGTCATCTCGCGGCCCTGGCGGCCCTTGGTGAGTGCGGCCATGGGCAGCACCTTCACGGGCGCGGCCTCGTTGGCCCGGCGGGCGACGAATTCCAGCACCTCGGGGCTGTCGATTGCAGGCAGCGTGTCGGGGCGTGTGACCATGGTGGTCACACCTCCGGCGGCGGCCGCCAGCCCGGCGGAACGGTAGCTTTCCTTGTGCCGCTCGCCCGGCTCGCAGACCTTGACGCCGATATCGACGATGCCGGGGGCCAGGCATTTGCCCTTGCAATCGACCTGCTCGTCCGCCTGCGGCATGTCGGCCTCGCGGC
>JAUIBJ010000289.1 GCA_030428025.1 Alphaproteobacteria bacterium | reverse complement strand
AGCGGTCGATGTCACCCGTGGCCTGTTCGGGGTCGGCGATGCGCGGTATCGTCCTGAGATCCCCGGGCGCGATGCCGAACACTTCCACCCCGGCGTTGCGCTCGCGCGCACTGGCCATCACCTGCCCCCGGATCAGGGGCGCGACGCGGGTGACACCCTCCACCCCGCGCACCCTTTCGGCCATGGCGTCGTACTCAGCGATCGTCCGGTCGATCCGCCCGGTCTGCGCGTCGGCCATGCCTGCACTGTAGACCGTGACATGCGCGTTCGACCCCAGGATCGTGTCGACGAACTCGGCCCTGAAGCCCGAGCGAACCGCCAGCGTGGCAATCAGCGCAAAGACAGCAAGAGTGATGCCGATCAGGCTGATCCAGGTCATGGTGGACACGCCGCCCTCGGCCCGCTTGGCGCGCAGATAGCGCCATGCGATCATCCATTCGAAGGGGGCAAAGGGTGCGGGGCTGGCTGCCACGAGGAACCTCGGGTGGTTTTTGCGGCGGACAGTGCGTTTTATCCCGCCCCGGGTCAAGGCCAAGCGCGCCCGTCACGGAATTGACAAGGCAGGGGGATATCCGGCAGGGCAATCGAAACCGTGGAGGTGGGCGCGACGTGTCGGCAGGTCTGTTGATTCTCTTCTATCTCGGGCTGTCCCTCGGCCCGCTCATCCTGGCTTGGGCGCAGGAGCTCGACCCGCGCACGCCCTGGGACGAGCTTGCCACGGGGCTCGGCTTTCTGGCGCTGGCGATCATCCTCGTGGAATTCCTGCTCTTGGGCCGTTTCCGGCTGGTCACCGGCCGGGTGGGCAGCGACGTTGTGATGCGCAGCCACCAGCTTCTGGCCCGCGCGGCACTGGTCCTGGCCGTGCTGCACCCGTTCTTCTACATCTCACCCCGCACCCCCGCCCCCGCCTGGGACGTCACCCGCCAGAGCGTCGTGGATCAGAGCTGGCATGCGCTCTGGCCCGGCATCGTGGCCTGGCTCCTGCTGGGTGGGCTGGTGGCGATGGCGCTGGCAAAGGAGGTCTCGGGCCTGCGCTATCAACACTGGCGCCTGCTGCACGGACTGGGCGCGGCAGTGATCGCCGGGTTCGGCGTGCTGCACGCCCTGCGCGCCGGCCGTTACAGCGCCGATCCGGCGCTCGCCGCGGTCTGGCTTGCGCTGCTGGCACTGGCCCTGGGCGCGCTCGCCTATGTCTACCTGATCGCGCCCCTTCTGCGGCTTCGCCGGCCCTGGCGGGTGCGCGAGGTCCGGCACGAGGCCGACCGTACCTGGGTGCTGACGCTCACCCCGGACTTCCGCGGCCGCCTGCCCTATCGCGCCGGGCAATTCGCCTGGCTGAATGTGGGCAAACCCGTGGTTTCGCTCGACGAAAACCCCTTTTCCATCGCCTCGGCGCCCTCCGCCGGGCCCGAGATCGAATTCCTGATCAAGGAACAGGGCGACAGCACCTGCCGCACCGGCCAGATCGCCCCCGGCACCCGCGCCTGGCTCGAGGCGCCGCACGGGCATCTCATCATCGACAAGCATCCCGATGCCGCCGGAATCGCGCTCGTCGCCGGCGGTGTGGGGCTCGCGCCGCTGATGGGCATCCTGCGCGAGCTGCACGCCACGGGCGACCAGAGGCCCACCGCGCTGATCTACGGCAACCGGCACGCGGGCCAGATCGCTTATGGCCCGGAACTGGAGCGGCTGGCGCGCGAGCATGGCACCGAGCTTGTGCATGTCCTCTCAGAGCCTCCTCCGGGCTGGACAGGCGAGACCGGGCTGATCACGCCCGACCTCCTGCGCCGCCATTTCGGCCCCCCCGACCGGCACGGCTGGCTCTATGTCCTCTGCGGCCCGCCGCCGATGCTGACCATGGTCGAGGATACGCTGATCGACATGGGTATCCCCGCGCACCGAATCCTGTCGGAGCAGTTCGTCTATGACTGATCCCCGCACCCTGCCTTCCCGCCGGCGCATCCAGCTGGCCGTGGGCCTGATCCTCGCGGTGATGGTGCTGGCCCTTGCCGCCTTCGCCCTTCGCGGTCCTGTGGGCCTCTGACGCGGATCAGCAGGATCCGACGCGCAGGCTCTTTGACAGCTCGCCCAGCATCGGGTCGTAGACAGGCCGGTCGCCCGGGGCATAGTCGATCCGCCAGTGCCCCAACACCGGATCACCCGAGCAACTCGTGCCCAAGACCACCCGCAGATAGAAGATCCGGCCCGCCTCGCGGCCTGACAGCACGAACCAGTCGGCCCCGCCAGTTTCATAGGTCACTTCGCCTTCCCGGCGGAAGGTCGCAGCCAAATCCGCGCGGTAGTCGGCAAGGCTGCTCATGTGGTTGTAGGCGCCGTAAATGGAGATCCGTCCACTGTTGCGGGTGCTGCGAAAATTGCGTCCGTCGCCATTGGCGGGCGGCGGCTCGGCGGTAACGGCCACCGGCAAGCGGCCATGCACGTCGAACCGGTCGTTGTGATAGGTCAGGCTGTCGGCCGCCGCCATTCCCGCGAAAAGCGCGGCGACCCCGGCCAGAAGGCATGTCTGTCTCATGCCTCCAACCTGTTCATCCCGAGCGAGAAGCGCAACCGGGTTCGGCTACATCCAGGTGTGGAACGACCGTTTCGCCATCGGCTCGGGGTGAGCCAGGTGGGGGTGATGGGGGCCATAGATCGCCGCCAGCTTCTCCACCGCCTTTTCAGGCGGCAGTTCCTCGCTCTCGCCCGTGCGGCGGCTGGTCAGTTCCACCACGCCGTTCTTCAGACCCCGCGGCCCAACGGTGATCCGCCAGGGCAGACCGATGAGGTCCATCGTGGCGAACTTGCCACCCGCCCGCTCGTCGGTGTCGTCGTAAAGCGGCTCCAGCCCGAGCGACTCTACCGCCCGATAGATCGCCTCGCAGGCCGCGTCGGCCTGCTCGTCGCCCTGCTTGAGGTTGACGATACCAACATGGAAGGGGGTCACTCCCTCGGGCCAGATAATGCCGCGGTCGTCATGACTGGCCTCGATGATCGCGCCCACAAGTCGGCTCACGCCGATGCCGTGGCTGCCCATGTGCACCGGCACAGGTTTGCCATCGCGGTCCTGCACCGTGGCGCCCATCGGCTCGGAATACTTGGTGCCGAAATAGAAGATCTGGCCCACCTCGATGCCTCGCGCCTCGCGCCGGCGCTCTGCCGGCACGCGCTCGTGGAACACCGCCTCGTCATGGGTGTCGTCTGTGCGGGCATAGCGGCTGGTGAACTCCTCCAGCACCGCCTGACAGGCGTCCCGGTCGTCATAGTCGATCTCGCGGTCACCGAAGCGCAGATCGGTGATCTCACTGTCATAGAAGACCCCCGATTCGCCCGTCTCGGCCAGTACGAGGAATTCATGCGTGTTGTCGCCTCCGATCGGCCCACTTTCGGCGCGCATCGGAATTGCCTGCAGCCCCATCCGCTCGTAGGTGCGTAGATAGCTCACCAGATGGCGGTTGTAGGCGTGCAGCGCGTCCTCTTTAGTCAGGTCGAAATTGTAGCCGTCCTTCATCAGGAACTCGCGGCCCCTCATCACCCCGAAGCGCGGGCGGATCTCGTCGCGGAACTTCCACTGGATCTGGTACAGAGTGAGAGGTAGGTCGCGGTAGCTGCCCACATGGCCCCGGAAAATGTCGGTCACCAGTTCCTCGGCAGTGGGCGTGTACAGCATGTCGCGCCCGTGCCGGTCCTTCATCCGCAGCATTTCCTCGCCGTAGTCGTCATAGCGGCCGCTTTCGCGCCACAGGTCGGCCGATTGCAGCACCGGCATCTGGATCGGAATGTGACCCGCCCGGATCTGCTCCTCATGCACGATGTTTTCCAGCTTGCGCAGCACCTTGAAGCCCAGAGGCAGCCAGGAATAGATGCCGGCGGTGGCCTGCTTGATCATGCCGGCGCGCAGCATCAGCCGGTGACTGGCGATCTGCGCCTCGGCGGGCGTCTCCTTGAGCACGGGCAGGAAATAGCGGGACAGACGCATCGGGCGTTCCTCAGTGATACAGCGGCGTTTGGCCCCGTTTAGGCGCTTGCGCAGGGCGAGACAAGCGGCGATCCGGGCCGATCCCGTCGCTCCCCACTTGAAAGCCTTCACGCCATCGGCGATGTGTAGGGCAACATATCACCGGGGCACGCATGGCACTTCCCGTCCAGACGCAGATGAAATACTGGGGCTTCGCCACGGCGGGGTTCCTGGTGCTGATGTGGTTTCTGGGCGACGTGATCCTGCCCTTCGTGCTGGGCGGCGCCATCGCCTATTTCCTCGACCCGCTCGCCGATCGGCTGGAGCGGCTCGGCACCAGCCGCGCCGTAGCGGTAGCGATCATCACCCTCGTGGCTCTCCTGATCTTCGTGGTCATGGCGCTGATGGTCATTCCGACCCTGATCAATCAGACGGTCAACCTCGTCAACCTCGCCCCGCAGCTTTTCAGCGACCTGCAGACCTTTCTGACGGATCGTTTCCCCGAGATCGTCGATGAAAGCTCGACCCTGCGCAAATCCCTGATCTCGGTGGGCGAAACGATCCAGTCTAAGGGCGGGCAACTGCTGGAATCGGTACTCAGTTCGGCGGCCTCGGTCATCAATATCGTGGTCATGCTGGTGATCGTGCCGGTGGTGGCCTTCTACCTGCTCTACGACTGGGACAGGATGGTGGCCGAGATCGACGCGCTCCTGCCGCGCGACCACGCCCCGGTGATCCGCCACCTGGCGCGCGAGATCGACGCGACGCTGGCCAGCTTCATCCGTGGCATGGGCACGGTCTGCCTGATCCTGGGCACCTTCTATGCGGTCGCGCTGATGCTGGTGGGGCTGCAATTCGGCCTTGTGGTCGGCGCCATCGCCGGACTCGTCACCTTCATCCCCTATCTGGGCGCGCTGATCGGCGGGGCGCTGGCCATCGGCCTCGCGCTCTTCCAGTTCTGGGGCGACTGGGTCTCCATCGGGCTGGTGGCCGGCATCTTCGTCATCGGCCAGGTGATGGAGGGCAACGTGCTCACCCCCAAACTGGTGGGCAGTTCGGTCGGGCTGCACCCGGTCTGGCTGATCTTTGCGCTTTCGGTCTTCGGGGCGCTTTTCGGCTTCGTGGGCATGCTGGTGGCGGTGCCGGTGGCGGCGGCGCTTGGCGTGCTGGCGCGCTTCGCCATCTCGCAATACAAGGATAGCCGCCTTTATCGCGGGCTGGCAGACGAAGACCAACCCTGATGGCCCGGCAAATGAGTTTCAACCTGCCGTGCCGCACCGCGCTCGAACGCGAGGATTTCTTCGTCTCGCCCGCCAACGGCGCTGCCGTGGCCATGATCGAGGGCTGGCAGGGCTGGCCCGCGCGCAAGCTGTTGCTGGCCGGCCCCAAAGGTGCGGGCAAGACCCATCTCACCCATGTCTGGGCAGGGCTGAGCGGTGCGGTGATTGTCTCGGCCGATACGCTGGCCAGTTCGGACA
>JAUIBJ010000288.1 GCA_030428025.1 Alphaproteobacteria bacterium | reverse complement strand
CACGATGCGCCTAGTCTTCGGAGGCTGAGGCAATGCGGGGCGGTGCATCGCGTCATTGGGCGAGGTGAGCGGTTTTGTGGGGCGGGCGGAGCCGGGCTGAAGCCCGGCCCACGGGTGTCACGGGAAATCGGGGCGCAAATGGAAAGGGCCGGTCCAAGGACCGGCCCCCGTTCAATGCGATCTCGAAGGACCGGAGTTATTCCCGCTGGCCGAACAGGCTCAGCAGCATGATGAACATGTTGATGAAGTCGAGGTAGAGCCGCAGCGAGCCCATGATCGCGGACTTGCCCAGCCACTCGCTATCGCCGTGATGGGCGTGGGCCAGATATTCGTTCTTGATGTCCTGGGTGTCATAGGCGGTGAGGCCTGCGAAGATCAGCACACCGATGATCGAAATCGCGAACATGATCGCCGGGGAGCCCAGGAATATGTTGACGATCGAGGCCACGATCAGGCCGATCAGCCCCATGATCAGGAAGCTGCCCCAGCCGGAAATGTCCTTTTTCGTGGTGTAGCCCCAGAGCGACAGGCCGGCGAAGGCGATCGCGGTGATCAGGAAGACCTGTGCGATCGAAAACCCGGTAAAGGCCACGAAAATCCAGCTGAGCGACAGGCCCATGACGGCCGCGAACACGAAAAAGAACAGTTGTGCAGCGGCGGCGGACAGTCGGTTGATCATGGCGCTGAATCCGAACACCATCAGAAGCGGTGCGAACATCACGACATAACCCAGAATATTTGGCTGCAGCGTCACCGGATCACGGAAAACGCCAAGCAATGCCGGGCTGGAGCCCACGGCCCATGCCACGGCAAAGGTAATGAGCATGCCCACGGACATTGTGCCGTAGACCTTGTTCATGTGGGCGCGCAGACCCTCGTCAATCTGGGCGGCACGTGCGCCGGTTCCCGCCCGGATCGTTTCAAACTCAGCCATTCAACCCTCCGATAAATGTAAAGACCAAGCCCTGTTCGCGGACTTTGGGCTCAATATCGGGTGGCTCTCATGTCATTTCAAGCTTTCCGAAACGATTTTGGCCCGGAATCTGCAGGCTATCCGACCCAGTGCTCCGGCACGTCCCAGACGGGGCGGCGCGCCTCGGTCTGCGCCTCCTTCCGGGTGAGGCCGATATCGTCGAGCGCGGCCGCGTCGAGACGCGCAAGATGGCGGCGCTGGCGGAGAAGAGCAAGCAGGTCAAGCAGCGAAGCCCGGCGGCGGAACGACGTGCAGTGGCGGGCGCGGGAGACGGAGAGGAAGGCCATGATGTGCTCCTTTCGTTTTGGTGATGCTTTGAACTGGTTCCATATTCGATGTTGATATATGTGGGAGATCAGCTATCATTTGTGAAACGAATGTTTGTGAATTCTCAAATCAATTCTGGTGATGTATGCGAAATCTCGACATGACGACGCTAAGGTCCTTCGTGACGGTAGCCGAGCAGGGGGGCGTGACCCGGGCGGCCGCTGCGCTGAACCTCACACAGTCGGCAGTCTCGATGCAGCTCAAGCGGCTGGAGGAGCTCCTCGGACAGGATCTGCTCGACCGCTCGGGGCGGCGGATCGCGCTGACCGCCACGGGCGAATTGCTCCTCACCTATGCCCGCCGGCTGGTGGCGCTCAATGACGAGGCGGTGGGGCGGCTCACCGATGACGTCTTCGAGGGCGAGCTGGTTCTGGGTGCGCCCTATGACATCGTCTATCCGGTCGTCCCGCAGGTGCTGAAACGTTTCAGCGCGCTGTATCCGCGGGTGAAGGTCAACCTAAAATCCTCCAGCACGCTGAAGCTTATCGACGCGCTCAACCGGGGCGAGGCTGACCTGATCCTGACCACCGAGGAACAGCCCGGACCGGGTGGTGAGACCCTGACCGAGATGCCCCTGCGCTGGACTGGCGCGCCGGGCGGGCAGTGCTGGAAGAAGCGGCCGCTGCGGCTGGCCTTCTGCAATGTCTGCATTTTCCGGGCCGGGGTGCTGCGGCGGCTCGACGCCGCCGGTATCGATTGGGAGATGGTGGTGGATTCCGACGACGACCGCTCGGTCGAAGCGCTGGTCAGCGCGGATCTGGCGGTGGGCGCGCTGTTGGAAGACAGCATTCCACCGCATCTGGAGGCGATTTCGCCCGGCGGTGCCTTGCCTGATCTCGGCGTTCAGAAAATCAACATGTATGGCGCCGACAGCCGCAAGGAGGTGCTGGCGGATCTGGCCGAGATGGTGCGGCAGGGTTTCGCCGCGGCGAAGCGCCCCGCCTCTATTCCGGCGTGATCACCACCTTGCCGGTGGATTTCCGGCGGCGCAGCAGGTCGAGCCCCTCGGCGGCGCGCTCCAGCGGCAGGACATGGCTTACATGGGGTTTGAGGAATCCGTCCTCGTACCAGCCGAAGAGGGTGGCGAGACTGTCGCTCAGCACCTGCGGGTTGAACTTGAGGTAGCCGCCCCAGTAGAGGCCGTGGACCGAGATGTTCTTGACCAGAAGGTGATTGGCGGGGATCTGCGGCACCTCGCCGCTGGCGAAACCGATGACGAGGATCCGCGCCTCTGGCTTGCAGGCACGGAAGGCTGCCTTGAACTGGTCGCCGCCCACCGGATCATAGACGACGTCGAGCCCGCCCAGGCCCTTGCAGACCTCGCGGATGTCGCCTGTTTCGGCGTCGATCAGGTGGTCGGCACCGGCTGCTTCCGCCACCGCGAGCTTGTCCCTGCCGCGCGCGCAGGCGATCACCGTCGCCCCCATCCGCTTGCCGATTTCCACCGCGGTCAGGCCCACGCCGCCCGCCGCGCCCAGCACCAGAAGCGTCTCGCCGGGCTGAAGTCGGGCCTTGTGGTCGAGCGCCACATGACTGGTGCCATAGGCCACCTGAAAGGCGGCGGCGTCGGTGAAGGGCATGGAGTCGGGGAGGGGGACGCAGCGCTCTGCCGGAAAGCAGCCATACTCGGCCAGCCCGCCCTGTCCTCCAAAGACGGCCACGCGACGGCCTTGCAGGCTGGACTCGACACCGGCGCCGCATGTCTCGACCGTTCCGGCCACTTCCAGGCCGAGGGTGAAGGGGGGCTCCGGCGTGTCCTGATACTCGCCCTTCACCATCAGCAGATCAGCGAAATTCAGGCCGCAGGCGCCGATCTTGAGGCGCAGCTCGCCGGGGCCGGGCTCGGGGTAGGGCACGGCCTGAACTGCGGGAGGGGTGCCGGCGGAGGGGATCTGGAAGGCGCGCAAGGGATGTTCCTTGTGACGGAGGGACGGAGCGTAACACCTTGGCCTGACTAGGCGAATTGCCGGAACCCTGTCAACCGCGCAAGGCCTGCGCGAGGGGCGCAGCGAGGCGGGGAAACGCGTCGTCGTTGAATGCGCTACAAATTGTTCGCTTATTTCGGTCACGGTTGTACTTGTAAAATTCCACACACGCGATACCATATATTGGCCCTGCAGGGACGCGCAGCGGCAGAAAGAGTGAAAAGTTTTACCTTCCGCGGTCGCTCCATCGGTCGGCGCGGTGGGCCTTGTGAGCATTTTGAGGAGAGAAAAGAATGCCGCACCCCGTTGATGTACATGTCGGAAAACGCATTCGGCACCGGCGCTGGCTGGCCGGAATGACCCAGCAGCAGCTGGCGCAGGCCGTGGGGATCAAGTTTCAGCAAATTCAGAAATACGAAACCGGCGCCAACCGCGTCAGCGCCTCGCGCCTCTGGGACATCGCCGATGCGCTCGATGTCGAGGTCAGCTTCTTCTTCGAAGGGCTGGCGCCTGAGGACCAGCCGCAGGAAGAAGCCGGCGGCGTGCCCGCCGATATCCTCGGCGACAAGGAGGCGCTGGAGCTCGTGCGTTCCTATTACGCGATTCCCGAAAACCAGCGCCGCCGCCTGTTCGATCTGGCGCGTGTTCTGAGCGACGTGGCTTGATCAGGCGCGCCCGGCCGGGCTAATCAGATCGCGAGGATGCGATCAGACAGGGCGGCCGGGAGATGACAAGCGACGAGATCGTGGCAACGGCGCACGCGCTGGCGGATGCAGCGCGTGATGCCGTTCTGCCCCACTTCCGCGCCGAGGGACTCGAAGCCGACAGCAAGGGCTCTGCCGGGTTCGACCCGGTGACGGAGGCCGACCGCGCCGCCGAACGTGCCATGCGCGCCATCCTTGCCGAGCGTCGCCCGCAGGATGCCGTGGAAGGCGAGGAATACGAGGCCAAGGCGGGGCAGAGCGGCCTGACCTGGGCGCTCGACCCGATCGACGGAACGCGCGGTTTTCTGTCGGGAACGCCCACTTGGGGAGTTCTCATAGCCGTGGCAGACGAGACCGGGCCAATCTTCGGCCTGATCGACCAGCCCTATATTGGCGAGCGGTTCGAGGGCGGGCTGGGGCATGCGCGGCTGTACGGCCCCCGTGGCGAACGGGCTCTGGCCACACGGCCCGGCCGGCCGCTGTCCGAAGCGGTGCTGTTCACCACATTCCCCGAGATCGGCGGGCCCGAGGAACAGGCCGCCTTCGAAGCGGTATCGCGCCAGACGAGGCTGACCCGCTATGGCATGGATTGCTATGCCTATGCGCTTGTCGCCTGCGGGCAGGTGGACTTGGTGATCGAAGCGGGCCTCAAGCCTTTCGACATTCAGGCTCCCATCGCGGTGATCGAGGCTGCGGGCGGGATCGTGACCGACTGGCAGGGCGGGCCGGCGCATGGCGGGGGCCGGGTTCTGGCGGCGGCGAACCGGCAGCAGCACGCGGCGGCGCTGGCGATTCTGTCGAAAGCCGAGGGTTAGACCATGACCGACATCCTGATTCGCAACGCCGCGCATGTGCTGACCATGAACGACGCGCGCGAGGAGTTGCGCGACGTCGATATCCGGTTGAAGGGCGGCACCATCGCCGAGATCGGCCCGGCGCTTCATGCCGGCGGTGCCGAGGTGGTGGAGGCGCGCGGCTGCGTCGTCACGCCCGGGCTCGTCAACACCCATCACCATCTCTACCAGACCCTGACCCGCGCCGTGCCGGGCGGGCAGGACGCGCTGCTTTTCGGCTGGCTGAAGGCGCTCTATCCGATCTGGGCGCGGTTCGGGCCCGAGGAGGTGTTTGCCTCGGCCCAGGTCGGGTTGGCGGAACTGGCGCTGTCGGGCTGCTCGCTGAGCTCCGACCACCTCTACCTCTATCCCAACGGCGCGCGGCTGGAGGACACGATCCATGCCGCCGCCGAGATCGGCCTGCGCTTTCATCCCACCCGCGGGTCGATGAGCATCGGCGAAAGCGGGGGCGGCTTGCCGCCCGACGATCTGGTCGAGGACGAGCGCGCGATTCTGGAGGATTGCATCCGGGTGATCGACGCCTTCCACGATCCGTCTGACGGGTCGATGTGCCGGGTGGGCGTGGCGCCCTGTTCGCCCTTTACCGTCAGCCGCGACCTGATGCGCGACACCGCGGCGCTTGCCCGCGACAAGGGGGTGATGCTGCACACCCATCTGG
>JAUIBJ010000287.1 GCA_030428025.1 Alphaproteobacteria bacterium | reverse complement strand
ACCGTCAGCGACGGGATCGGCGTCTGCTTGGCGCCGGCGGTCGAGATCAGCGAATTTTCCTGGTTGTCCCAGATCACCACGTCAAGCTGATCGCCGGTCTGGATCACCGAGGAGTCGGGCCCGCGATCGGCGTGAAACCATGTATAATAGGCCTCGTCGCCCGTATAGGGCCAGGCCGCGAGCATCGGCGTGGCGGCCCGGGTCACCTCGACCACCTGGAAGGTGGGGTTTTCCGATCCGCCTTGGTTGATCACTTCGCGCTGCACGGCTGCGCTACGCGGCAGCGAACAGGCCCCTGCGACGAGTGCGAGACACAACAGGACCATCCCTCTTGATACCGCTGACAATCCGCTGCCTCCCCGTATTGCTGCTTGGCAGTTCACTACCCCAACAAAAGGATGTTAGACAATGGAAATCTCACCGCATCTGGTAGTTGGGCAGTTTCGTGACACAATTCCCGCAAGATCGCAGCATGCTCGTCACCGGCGCCGGGGGCCGGCTGGGCCGGCTGCTGCGCCGCGCCTGCGCCCGCGACGGAAACGGGGGGATCGAGATGGTCTTCCAGTCGCGGCGCAGCGGCACCGGCCTGACCTGGGCACCGGGCGATCCGCTCTCGCGCCTGCCGCAGTCGGGAACGGTGCTGGCCCTGTGGGGCAGGACGGAGGGCACGCCGGAAGACCTGGCAGAGAATTCCGCGCTGGTGGCGACAAGCCATGAGGTGGCCCGGGCCTGCGGAGCGCGGCGGCTCTTCCACCTCTCCACCGCCGCGGTCTATGGGCGCGGCGGTTCTTTGTGCGAGGACAGCCCGCTGGCCCCGCTTTCGGATTATGGCCGGTCCAAGAGGGCGATGGAGCAGGCGGTTTTTCGCTTACCTCCCGACGATGGCATCACCCATTGCTGCCTGCGGCTCAGCAACGTCGTGGGCGCCGACAGTCTGACCGCCGGCCTGACCGGCCAGGGGCCGGTGCCGATGGACCGGTTCGAGGACGGCGCGGGCCCCCTGCGCAGCTATATCGCCGCCTCGGACCTGTTGCGCGTCGTGCTGGCCCTCGCCGCGCGCCCGCCCGAAGAGCTGCCCACCCTGCTGAACGTGGCCGCGCCGCGGCCGCTCAGGATGGAGGATCTCCTGCGCGAGGCGGGGCGCGAGATCGCTTGGCGGCCAGCGCCGGACAGCGCGGTGCAGGTGATCACCCTCGACACCGGCCGGCTTTCGCGGCATCTGCCGGATCTGGCGATGCTGTCCACCGCGAAGGGCCAGATCGCGGACTGGAAGGAGTTGGAGGCGATGGCATGACACCGGCCAAACGCGCGATGGATCTCGCCCTTGCCCTGCTTCTGGGCATCGTCCTGGCCCTGCCGATCCTGGTCATCGCGCTGTCCATTCGGCTGATCGACGGGAGCCCGGTCTTCTACCCCTCCGAGCGGATGAAGGGACCTCGGACGCCCTTCACCCTGTGGAAGTTCCGCACCATGGCGCCCGACCGCGGCGACACCGGTGTTTCGGGCGGCTACAAGACCGCCCGCATCACCGCCACCGGCCGCTTCCTGCGGCGCAAGCGGCTGGACGAACTGCCCCAGCTCTGGAACATCCTGAGGGGGGACATGAGCTTTGTCGGGCCGCGCCCGCCCCTGCGCCGCTATGTCGAGTTGTGCCCCGAGACCTATGCCGAGGTGCTGCGAAACCGCCCCGGCGTGACCGGGCTCGCGACGCTCATGTTTCACGCCAGAGAAGAGCAGCTTCTGGCCCGGTGCCGCGACGCCGAGGAGACCGAACGCGTCTATCTCAGCCGCTGCGTTCCGGCCAAGGCGAGGCTCGATCTACTCTGGGCGCGCAAGCGGTCGCTCTGCGTCGATGCCTGGCTGATCGGGCGGACGGGCGCGCGTGCCCTGGGCCTCGAACGACGCCCGAAAATGAGGCAGAACCGGGCCGCGCGGACCGGAAACTGAGCGGAATTCCGCGCCCCGGAACGAATGGCCTTGTGCCTCTGGCCACGCTTGGAATACATTGGATTCCGGACACTTGGGACTGTTCCTCTGCTGCTGGTTTTTCGCAAAGCTGTTACACGGACGTCCTAGGGTAAACAGAGGATGCGTGGGGAAGCGCCGGATGCTCTACAAGATTGTCGTTTCCCTGACCCGACGACAGAAGCGCGCAATCATCCTAGGCGTCGACATCCTTCTCGTCATCGCCTCCTATATCTTGGCCTGTCTGCTGATCTACGGGCCACAAAGTGTGTTCACCCACCCCGCGGCGAATATCCTGGAACTGGCCGTTCTGGTGGCTGCGGGGGCCGGCGCGACGCTGATGCTGGGCCTGCACAAGGTAAAGTTGAACGCCTACCAGATGCAGGGCGTTATCGAATCCGCTTTCGTAGCGGCGACCCTGCTCACCGCGACTGCGCTGGTCTCGGCCTTCGACTCGGTTCCCGGCGTGAACCTGCAGCTTGCCATCGTGGTGGGCATGTTCTTCCTGATCCTGTCGGTCGCCATGCGGCTGGTGATGCGCCACGTGCTGCTGCGTATCTACAGCCGGGGAACGCAGCGCAAGCCGATCATAATCTACGGCGCGGGCCAGACCGGCCAGCAACTGGCGATGGCGTTGACCACCGACAAGAACGTGATGCCGGTGGCCTTCGTTGACGACGACCGCCGCCTGCAGAGGCTGACCATCGCCGGGCTGCGCGTGGTCTCTCCGGCCGAACTGAACGGGCTGATCAAACGCCACAAGGGCGCGCGGATCGTGCTGGCGATGCCCAGTGCCTCGCGCAATGACCGGGCCGATATCAGCCGCCGGCTGGCCCGGCTCGGCTGCGAGGTGCACGCCCTGCCCTCCTTCTCGGAACTGGTCTCGAACAACGCGCGCGACCTGGCCGATACCCGCCCGGTGAATATCGACGAGCTTCTGGGCCGCGACCAGATGGAGGAGGAGCTTCCCGGGGTCAGCGACACCTATCTGGGCCGCCATATCCTCGTCACCGGCGCCGGCGGCTCAATCGGCTCGGAAATCTGCCGGCAGCTGCTCACCTGCCGCCCAGCCTCACTGATCCTGATCGACCACAGCGAGTTGGCACTGTTCGAGATCGACCGCGAATTGCGCGGCTACGGCACCGATGTGAAGATCGTGCCGATCCTGGGCTCGGTGTGCGACAAGTCGCTGGTCGAGGCGGCGATCTCCGAAAACGGCGTCGACATCATCCTTCACGCGGCCGCCTACAAGCATTTGACCTTGGTGGAAATGAACGCCTTCGAGGGCGTGCGCGTGAATGTCTTCGGCACCAAGGTCGTGGCTGACGCCGCTCGCGCCGCTGGGGTGGAGCGCTTCATCCTCGTCTCCACCGACAAGGCCGTGCGCCCCACCAGCGTTATGGGCGCCTCCAAGCGCTTCGCCGAGCTTCTGGTGCAGGACATGGCCACGCGCAGCCAGACCACGCGTTTTTCCATGGTGCGCTTCGGCAATGTGCTGGGCTCGTCCGGCTCGGTCCTGCCAATCTTTCAGGAACAGATTTCGCGCGGCGGGCCGGTCACGCTCACACACATGGATGTGACACGCTATTTCATGACCATCCCCGAGGCGGTGCGGCTGGTGCTGTTGGCTGGCTCCTTCGCCCGGGGTGGCGACGTCTTCGTGCTCGACATGGGCAAACCCGTGCCGGTCAAACAGCTGGCGCGCAAGATGATCGAAAGCGCGGGCTATACGGTGAAGGACAGCCGCAATCCCAAGGGCGATATCGAAATCAAGATCACCGGGCTGCGCCGGGGCGAGAAACTGCATGAGGAGCTTCTGATCGGCTCGGACATGCTGACCACGCCGCATCCCAAGATACTGCGTGCCCAGGAATCGCGCCTGTCGGAACTTGAAACCGCCAATGCGATGAAATCCCTGCGCGAGGCGCTGGAGAACCGTTCCCGCGACCTGCTGAAAAAGACGGTCGAAACCTGGATCGAGAAGGACGACGCGCGCAACGTCAAGACGGTCAACGAATAGCGACCGCCGCGCCAGACTTCCCTGATACCGCCAAGCGTAGCCCGGGTGTCGGTCCACCTCCTCCTCCGCCGGTTCTTTCGCCCCTGTCCGGCTTCAGCCTTCCGCCTTCTCCGCCAGTTCCAGCCACTCCTCCTCCGCCGCAGACAGCCCCTTCTGCCGCGCGGACAGCGCTTCTGTCGCCTTGCGGAACTTCACCGGTTCGCGGGTGAAAAGCTCCGGATCGGCCAGCAGCTGCTCCAGCTTGGCGATCTCCGCCTCCAGCCTGTCGATCTCGGCGGGGAGTTCCTCCAGCCGGTGCCTTTCGGTGAAGCTCAGCCGTGGCTTCGCGGTCGCGGGCCGTGTCGGCGCGGCCTCGGGTGCGGGCTGCGGCGCCTTGGGTTTGGGTTTCTCCGGCGCGGGTGCCGCCGCCTCCCCCCGCTGGGCCCTATAATCCGACCAGCCCCCCGCATAGACCGTGGCCTGCCCGTTCCCTTCCATGGCGACGGTAGTGGTGGCCACGCGGTCAATGAAGTCGCGATCGTGGCTGACAAGAAGCACCGTGCCGTCATACTCGTCCAGCACCTCCTGCAGCAGGTCGAGCGATTCGATATCGAGGTCGTTGGTGGGCTCGTCCAGCACCAGCAGATTGCTTTCCCGCGCCATCAGCTTGGCCAGCAGCAACCGCGCGCGCTCTCCGCCCGACAGCGACCTTACCGGCGCGCGGGCCTGGCGTTCGTCGAACAGGAATTCCTTCAGATAGCCCACAACATGCTTGGGTCGGCCGCGCACCATCACCTGATCGGCCTGACCAGAAACCCGCATTTCCTTGTCGCCGGTGAGATTGTCCCAGAGCGTCCTGTCCGGATCGAGCCCGGCGCGGGACTGGTCGAAGATCGCCGGCACCAGATTGGTGCCGTGGATCACCGTGCCGCTGTCGGGCTCGGTGCGCTTCATCAGCAGGTTCAGAAGCGTCGTCTTGCCCACCCCGTTGGGGCCGACAAAGGCGATCCGGTCGCGTCGCTGGATTTTGAGATCGAAATCTCTCAAAATGAGCTTTCCGTCGTAAGCCTTTGAAATTCCCCTCGCCTCGATCACCTTCTTGCCGGATTTCGGACCCGATTCCAGCGCCATGGCGGCGGTGCCTTGCCGCCTGATCTGCGCCGCGCGCTCGGATCGCATCTCCTGCAACGCGCGCAGCCGGCCCTGGTTGCGCCGGCGCCGGGCACTGATGCCTTCCACGGCCCAACGGGCCTCTGCCTTGATCTTCTGGTTAAGCTTGTGGCGGGCCTGGTCCTCTTCCTCCCAGACCTTGTCGCGCCAGCTTTCGAACTCGCCGAAGCCCCGCTCCTGCCGACGGGTGATTCCCCTGTCGATCCAAAGAGTTGCGCGTGTCAGTTCGCGCAGAAAGGCACGGTCGTGGCTGATCAGAACAAAGGCCTTGCGGGTTTCGGACAACTGGCGCTCCAGCCAGGTGATCGCC
>JAUIBJ010000286.1 GCA_030428025.1 Alphaproteobacteria bacterium | reverse complement strand
TTCAGGTCCGTATCGCCGTTCTGAACGGCTACACCGCACTCGGCATCCCTGTCACAGAGGCTGTGGGATAAGTCCGTTCGGGGAAAGGGGAACCTCGGCCAAAAGGCAATTTGCGCAACAGAGCCACGTCGGCGTAATGAGGTCGGTAATCGAAATTCGCCCATCGTGCAGCATCTGGAATTTTGGGCTCTGAGCCAGCCCTAGTGGGCACGCCGCCGCGCGTCCCGTCTTGGATGGCCAACGGCAAGAGCCGGAAAAATCCAGCGTCCGGCGATCCAAGGTTGGGTAGCATTGCAACACCAGTTCAACAGGATCACGGCAGCTACAAAGAATACATACTTGGGGGCCACAGCTCTATGCCTGTTGCCCCCATTTAGTCGATCTGACAGTCCAGCGCCGTTCTTTAAGACGCGGTACTCCCAACAGCCGGGGACCTGACGACTCGCTCATTCAGCACCGAAACCGCAGCTCCCGCCACCAGGGCCCAGAAGGGCGCGCTGATGCTGAGGAACGATACGTTCGACATCGCGACGATCAGCGCGACAAAGGCACCAATCTGGTGGCCCGCATTGCGGTCGAAGGCGGACTGGAACGCGCTCAGTAGGACGGTAATCATCGCCAGACCGGCGACCGCCCCGATCAGCGGTCCGGGAAGCGCCATGATCAACGGCACCGCGACCCCGGCGAAGACCCCGAAAGCGGCGAAAAGCACGCCATTCAGCACCGTTGCCGCATAGCGACCCTCGGGGTTCTCGCCGGCCTGATCGGACGAACAGATCGCCGTCATGGGCCCCGCGATATTGGCGTTATGGCCGCCGATCAGCCCGGCAAGCATGCCGCCGACTCCCGAGATCACAGTCATCGCGTTGATCGGCGGTCGGTAACCCTCGGCGTAGAGGACCCCGATGGCCTGAGCGTTCTCGGCCCCGATGACCAGCACGGCCAGCGGCACGGCAATGGCCAGGAAGGCGTCGATGGTGAACACGGGCGCGGTAAACTCCGGCGCGACAAAGCTGATTGCCGCCTCTCCACCCTGAAAGCCCCCGGTCAGGGTCACGGCCAGAAGGCCGACGACCAGTGCCGTCAGCACCGGCGGAACCGCGCGCAGGAACCGCATCGACAGGAAGAAGGCGATGGTCGCGGCCCCGACCACGATGGGCAGCTTTTCGATCGAGGTGACCGCCCCGATGCCGAAGCGGATGAGTGCGCCTGCGATCATCGCCATTACGATGGGCATCGGCAGCCAGCGCATCACCTTGCCAATGAGCCCGGTGATGCCCAGGACGAACACCATCGCGCCCGCCATCAGGAACGCTCCGACCGCCTGTTCGAACGGAAACGTACCAAGCGCGCCCGCGACCAGCGCTGCGCCCGGGATCGAATAGGCCCCGGTTACCGGCAGCTTGTAGTAAAGCGCCATGATCAGGCTGATCAGCCCGCCAAGGCCATAGATCGCCAGCAGCCAGGCTACTGTCTGCCCATCGGTCAGCCCGCCATTATTGGCCGCCCCGATCACGATCAGCGCCGGGCCCGAGCATCCGAAGATCGCCGCGACCAGTCCCGCGCTCGCGGTCTTGATACCCAGCGCCTCGCGCAGGCCCGACAGGCCAGCGCCGAAGCCCGGTCCCTTCTCGATCCAGTTCGATTGTTCTGTCTGTTCCATTTGGGTCTCCTCCCCTGAATGTGGTTGCTTGGCCGTCTCAGCGGCCGGTGAACACGGGCTTGCGCTTGGCGTGGAAGGCCTCGACGCCCTCGCGGAAATCCTCCGATTGCCGCAGGCGGCTGTAGTTCAGCCCCTCCATCTCGATTGCTGTGCTGAGAAGCGCGTCTTCGGTGTCGTTCAGCAGCTTCTTCGCGGTGCGCTGCGCTATCGGGGAAAACTCGCGGAGCTCGTTCACGAGGTCTGTCACCGCCTGTTCGAGATCGCCATCGGGCACGCATTCGGTGGCGATGCCCCAGTCCAGCGCCTGTTGGCCCTTGATGCGCTTCGAGCGCATGACGATGTCCTTCGTGCGCGTCACGCCGACGATTTTCTGCAGCCGGGCGGAGCCACCGGATCCGGGGATCTGGCCCAGCTTCTGTTCGGGCAGGGCGTAGCGGCAGGTCTCGGACACGATGCGGAAATCGCAGGCCAGAGACAGCTCGAAGCCGACGCCGAAGGTGTAGCCGCGATTGGCGGCGATCACCGGCTTGGAGCAGCGTGCCGGAGCCGCTATGTTCCATGCCAAATGCGAGACATGTTCTGGGCTGGCCTCGAGGAAGCCCTTGATATTGCCGCCGGAAGAAAAGTGCTCACCCTCGCCGGAGACGACGATGATACGCACGCGGTCATCTTCATCGAGTGCCTCGAAGACGAGGCGGAGCTGATCGCGGGCTCCCATCGAGATCACGTTGTAGGGCGGCCGTGCGAGGATGATGTCCGCGCGCTCGCTGGCTTCATCGAACTGGACATGAAAGCCGTCGAGCTCGGAAAGGCGCGGATCGGAGAAGGTCATTGTCTCGGTCATCGGAGTATCTTTCATCTGGATGTCTTTCTATGGACTTACGCAGTGGTGGTCTCAGCCGGTTCGACCTCGTATTCGCCCGCGACAAGCAGGCGGCGGAGGAGTTTTCCGACAGGGGATTTCGGGATTTCGCGCACGAAGACGTAGCGGCGCGGGCGGCGGAAATTGGACAGGTCCGAGCTGCGGCAATGGGCGTCGAGATCGTCTTCGGTGACATCGCCGCCCCGCTTGACAAAGGCGGTCACCACCTTGCCCCAGCGTACATCGGGCAGGCCGACAACGGCGACTTCGGCTACGGCGGGGTGTAGCGACAGGCAGCTTTCTACCTCGACCGGCGAGACGTTCTCGCCGCCGGTGATGATCATGTCGTCGGCGCGCCCCGTCACGAAAAGATCGCCGTCTTCGTCGAAGAGCCCGCAATCGCCGGTGAAGTACCAGCCGTCGCGAATGGCCTTGCGGTCCGCTTCGGGGCGGTTCCAGTAACCCTCGAAGGCCTCGTCACCCTGCATGGAGGCGACGATTTCGCCTTCTTCGCCGGGTGCGCAGGTCTGGCTGGCATCCGTCGCGCCCAGCGGCACCACGCGCAGGCGCTGGTTGATCGCGGCGCGGCCCGCCGATCCGGGTTTGGCCGCGGCGTCCTGGCAGATGGAGAAGGTGTAAATCTCGGAAGAGCCGTAATGGTTCACGAAAAGCTCGGGCTGGAAGGCCTCCGCCAGTTTCTGCAGCAGACCGTCGGTCATCGACGCCCCGGCAAAGCCCAGCTTTCGCACGCTTGCCACTCGGTCCGGTGTGAACGCGGCGTGGTGGACGATGTCGTGATAGAGTGTCGGCACGAGATAGAGGTTGCTGACACGATGCTGCTCGATCGCAGCAAGCGCGCCCGGTACGTCGAAACGCGGCAGGCAAACGAAGGCACCGCCGATCACGCTGGCCGACAGGAGCGAGCGGATCCCCATCGTATGATAGAGCGGCATGACGCCAAGCGTGCGCTCGCCATGTCCGTACATGTTTTGCGCCACATGGGCGATGGCCGCGGCCCGTTCGGCCCGGTGGCGGCGCGGCACGCCCTTGGGCTTCGAAGTCGTGCCGGATGTGTAGAGCATGACCGACAGATCGTCGGCCCCCGCCTGTGGCACCGCATCGGTGGCGCGCCCCGCCAGCATCGTGGATAGTCCCTGATCGCCGCTGAGCGACAGCACATGAAGGCCCGGCGCAAGTGCCGAACCGGCCACCGCCTCGGACGCGGCATCGTCATGCACCAGAACGCGGGCCGCACTGTCGTGCAGCGCATGGTCCAACTCGTCGGCGGTGACGCGCCAGTTCACGGGCGTGATGACGATCCCGGCGATCTGGCAGGCCCAATGCAGCGACGCATTCTCCCACCGGTTCTGCATCGCCGTGACCAGTGTGTCGCCCTTGCGCATGCCGATCTGGCCAAGCCCGTCCACCAGCGCGCTGATCCGGCCATACCAGTCGGCATAGGTGATCGTCCGGTCCCCTTCGGCGATTGCCATCGCGCCGGGGTCGCGTTCCACGGACGCGATAAAGCTGGTTCCGAGGTCAAGCATCGATTGGTCCTCCCTTGATGCGGTTACGGGCGGCCAGCGCCGCCTGAACGATGGGCGCGTAACCCGTGCAGCGACACAGATGGCCCGCGAGCGCCTCGCGGATCGCGTCTTCATCCGCGTCCGGTTGGCGCGAAAACAGCGCGTCGAGCGTCATCAGGATACCCGCGGTGCAGAAGCCGCATTGCAGCGCGAAATGTTCGCGGAAGGCCTCTTGCAGCGGGGTCAGCGCATCGCTCTCCCCCAGCCCCTCGACCGTGCGGATCTCGCAGCCATCGGCCTGCTGGGCGAGCATCAGGCACGCCCGGGCGGGTTCGCCGTCCACCTGCACCGTGCATGCACCGCAGACACCATGTTCGCAGCCCACATGGGTGCCCGTCGCGCCGATCTCGTGTCGCAGGGCATCTGTCAGCAGCGTGCGCGGGGACACCCGGACAGATACCGGCCGTCCGTTCAGGGTGAAGCGGAGCGCGTGCGTCTCGTCTTGGGTCAGTCGCGGCATGACAAGGCCTCCTTCAGGGTTGCGCGGCCGAGCTTCCGCACCAGGTCGCGGCGATAGCGGGCGGTGGCGTGCAGGTCGTCGCGGGCCTGCAGGTGCCAGGCGAACTCGTTCAGCCGGTCGTCGTGATCGGCTCTGTCTGCCGGCAGCTCGAGCGTGCGCGGGGTGTCGGCGACGCCGCCCACGGTAAGCCTGGTGGTGCCATCGGACCGGGCGATCGCGGCGCAGGCGACGATGGCGAAATCGCCGTGTCGGCGCGCCACTTCGCGGAAGGCATATCCGGTGCCCGGCTTGCGGGCCGGGAACGACACCGAGACGATCATCTCGCCGGGGGCGAGGTCGGTGGACATCATGCCCTGAAAGAAATCATGCGCCCCAATCTCACGCGTCTTGCGGCGGCGGCGCAGGGTCAAGGTGCCGCCGAGCGCGATCAGGCAGAGCGGCAGCTCGGCACTGGGATCGGCATGTGCGACGGAGCCGCAGATCGTGCCGCGATTGCGCACCTGCGTATGGGCGACCCAAGGAAGTGCCGCGTGTACCAAGGGCAGACGATCTGCCAGCTCCGGCCAGCGCTCCAGCGTGCTCTGGCGCACGGCGGCACCGATGGTAATCCGGTCGCTCTTGGCTTCGATCCGCGACAGTTCCGGGATGCGGGTGATGTCGACCAGCGTGGCAGGGCGCGCGAGGCGCATGTTGAGCATGGGCACCAGCGACTGACCGCCAGCGATGACGCGGGCCTCGGTGCCGCCCTGGTGCAGAGAGGTGGTCCTGGTTTTTCGACCAGTTTTATGCCGCGCAGCGCTCTGGCATGGGTTTCATATCATGCGGCAAGTTTCATGTTTGGTTTGCGATTAGCATAAACCTCGTCTGGGGTCATCAGACCGT
>JAUIBJ010000285.1 GCA_030428025.1 Alphaproteobacteria bacterium | reverse complement strand
CCGGAGATATTGCGCGTTCCGCCCGAGCCCGCACCGGTGGCGTCGATGGCCTCGTGCATCGCCTGAAGAACGACCGGGTGCTGGCCCATGCCCAGATAATCGTTGCCGCACCAGACGGTAATCGGCCGCTGGGTGCCATCGGCGTGGCGCCATGTGGCATGAGGGAACTGGCCCTTCTTCCGCTCGATGTCGATGAAGGTCCGGTACCGGCCCTCGTCATGCAGGCGGGCGATGGCCTCTTCCAGCTTGGCGGTATAGTCCACGTCCTCTTCTCCTTGCCAGTCCGTCGTGGGGGCACGCCGTTTACCTTCCTCGCCGCGCCCGCGCGACATATTCAGAAAATCACATGCATGCCCGTTTTGGTTATAGGATCATGCACTTATCGGCGACAGGCTACAAATTGCCACGCCCGTGCTCATTGACATAAGTCAACCGGCTGGACAGCACGGCGCGGCCTGCTAGGGTCGCCCCGGCTGATACCATCTCATCCCGGAGGTTCCCATGCCCATTGACGCCGTTCTGACGCGCATTGACGACCAGTTGCCGGCGGCGCTCGACCGATTGGCCGCGCTTCTGCGCATCCCCTCGATCTCGACCGATCCGGCCTACAAGGCCGACTGCGACCGGGCCGCCGACTGGCTGGTGGAGGATCTGCAAAGCCTTGGTGTCAATGCGGAAAAGCGGACCACACCGGGCCATCCGATGGTGGTGGGCCATGTCGAGGGCGAGGGGCCGCACCTTCTGTTCTACGGCCATTACGACGTGCAGCCGGTCGACCCGCTCCAGCTTTGGAAGACCGATCCCTTCGCGCCGGAGATCCAGGACACCGATCAGGGCCGGGTGATCCGCGGCCGCGGCGCGTCGGACGACAAGGGGCAGCTGATGACCTTCATAGAGGCCTGCCGCGCCTACAGGAATGTGAACGGCACCCTGCCCTGCCGCATCACCTTCTTCTTCGAGGGCGAAGAGGAATCCGGCTCGCCCTCGCTCATCCCGTTCCTGAAGGACAATGCCGCCGAGCTCTCGGCCGATATCGCGCTTGTCTGCGACACCTCGATGGTCTCGCCCGGCGTGCCCTCCATCGCGTCGCAACTGCGCGGCATGCTGAAGGACGAATTCACCCTGCACGGACCCCGGATCGACCTGCATTCGGGCCATTACGGCGGCCCCGGCCTCAACCCGCTGAAAGAGATCGCCCGCATCATCGCCTCCTTCCACGACGACACCGGCCGGGTGGCGGTGAAGGGGTTCTACGAAGGCGTCGAGGAGGTGCCCGAGGAGCTGTTGCGGCAATGGGAAAACTGCGGTTTCGACGAGGAAACCTATCTCCAGTCCGTTGGCTTCACCCGGCCGCACGGGGAAGAGGGCTATTCCACCCTCGTGCAGCAATGGGCCCGGCCAACGCTGGAAATCAACGGGCTCTGGGGCGGCTATCAGGGTGCGGGGTCGAAAACCGTGATTCCCGCCGAGGCGCATTGCAAGCTCACCTGCCGGCTGGTGGGCGAGATGGATCCCGACGCCCTGCGTGCGAAGATCCGTGCGCATGTGGAAGACCGCCTGCCGGTCGATGCGCGCGTCACCTGGAACAACGATCTCGAAGGCTCTCCCGCCTCGGTGATGAATATCGACCGCCCCGAATTCGAACTGGCGCGCCAGGCGCTTTCCGACGAATGGAGCCGAGAGGCGGTGTTTTCGGGCATGGGCGGGTCGATCCCGGTGACGCGGTTCTTCAAGGATATTCTCGGCCTCGATTCGATGCTGATCGGCTTTGCCCAGGACGACGACGCCATCCACTCGCCCAACGAGAAGTACAATGTGGAAAGCTTCCACAAGGGCATGCGCAGCTGGGCGCGCGTGCTTGATTCGCTCAGCCGCCGATCCTAAGCTGAACCCATCCGCGGACCATCGCGGGGGCTGATACAGTGAAAGGATGTTCCGGTGGCATTGAGACACTTGTTCCTGTTCACCGCGGCGGGTCTCGCCTGCGCAACCGCTGCACCCGCGCAGTCCGTATCGGCGGCCTATCCGGAAAGCGTCGCGGCCGCCCTGCTCAGGGGCGGCTACAAGGCCGAAGTCACCACCGACAGCACCGGCGACCCGATGATCCAGAGTGCCGCATCCGGATGGAGCTTCAGGATCATCTTTTACGACTGCGAGAACAACCGGGACTGCCAGGATGTCATGTTTTCGGCCGGTTTCGACATGAAAGACGGCATGGCGATGGAGTCGGTCAACAGTTGGAACCGCAACAAGCTTGTTGGCCGGGTCTATCTCGATGACGAGAACGACCCGCATCTCGTGCATTTCGTGTCCGGGCTGGACGGCATGCCCGGTGCGGCATTCGATCGGCTGGTCGGACGCTGGGAAAACGCTCTGGGCGAGTTCGCCAGCTTCATCGGCTGGTGAGGCCATCCCGGCAGGCCGATGAGCATTCCCGGCTTTTCCGACCGCACCGCCCCGTTGAACGGCCACCGGATCGCCTGGTCCGAGGGCGGCGACGGCCCGCCGCTGCTGATGCTGCACGGCTTCCCGCAGACCCGCGCACTCTGGGCCCGCGTGGCCCCAGCGCTGGCGGCCACCCACCGGGTGATCTGCCCCGACCTGCGCGGTTACGGGGACAGCGACAAGCCGGCCGAGGTTGCTGCCTACAGCTTTCGCGAGATGGCGCGCGACCAGATCGCACTGATGCGGCATCTGGGCTTTGACAGCTTCGCCGTGGCCGGGCACGACCGGGGCGCGCGCGTGGCCCACCGGTTGGCACTCGATCACAGCAAGGTGGTCAGCCGGCTTTGCGTGATGGATATCGTCCCCACGCACACCCTGCTGGAACCGCTTCAACGTCAGGTCGCAACCGCCTATTACCACTGGTTTTTCCTGGCTCAGCCCGAGCCCTTCCCGGAAACCCTGATCGGGCATGACCCGGATGGTTATTACCAGTCCTGCCTGCTTGGCTGGGGCGGAGCGCAACTGTCGGATTTCGACGCGGAACAACTGGCGGCCTACCGCGCCGCCTGGCGCGACCCCGAGACGATACGCGGGATGTGCAACGACTATCGCGCGGCGCTCGCCCATGATTTCCACGATGACGCGGCCGATCTCGGGGCCCGCATCGCCTGCCCCACCCTCGTGCTTTACGGCGCAGACGGCGCCATGGCACAGGCCTTCGACGTGCCTGCCACCTGGGCCCCAAAATGCACCGGGATGAAGGCCCGCGCGATCCCCGGCGGGCATTTCTTCGTCGACACCAACCCGGAGGCGACCACCGCCGCGCTCACCGCCTTTTTCAGCGCATAAGCCGGCCAGAGGGGCCGTGTGAAGGGCCGCCCGCAAAGGCTGGCGAAAACGCATGGTTTCGGAAGAAAATGGCGCGGTTGACGGGGCTCGAACCCGCGACCTCCGGCGTGACAGGCCGGCACTCTAACCAACTGAGCTACAACCGCGTGCCGGGCCTCTTACGCCAGCCCGCCGCCGCCGTCAATCGCGAAATCGCGAGGGCTTGCGCCCACGCCCCGCCCGGCCCAATCTGCGGTTGAACCGGCGGGAGAGGGACATGAGCGAGGCAAACGACGTGTTTGAGATTGTGAAGCGCAAGATTGCCGAAGCGCGGTATACCCATCCTGATACGCTGAGATTCGGTAGCCCTGATTTTCACGCCCTCGACGGCCTACCGCACGAAATCGGCCTGCTGGACAACTTGAGAGAGCTGAGCCTCCACCAAACAAAAGTCGCCGATATCGCCTCGCTGCGCGGCCTCGAAAACCTGCGGACCCTCAACCTCAACCAGACACCAATCAATGACATCTACCCTTTGCAAGGTCTCGCTAACCTCCAAATACTAAACCTACACCAGACAAAGGTCGCTGACATTGCCCCACTCCAAGGCCTTACCAACCTGCGAACGCTCTCCCTCTCCCGGACAAGAGTCGCCGACATCTCCTCTCTGCGGGCTCTAGCCAACCTCCAAGTGCTCAACCTCCAACAGACACAGGTTGCAGACATCACAGCCTTGCAGGGACTAACTAACCTAAAGGAACTCCACCTCGACCAGACACAGATCACTGACATCTCCCCCCTTCAGCGCCTGACCAATTTGGAGACTTTAACAATAGGGGGGACAAAGGTTACCGAAATCACCCGCCTTCAGCACCTCTCCAATTTGCAAAGACTCAATCTAGGTGAAACACACGTTGCCGACATCGACCCTCTGCAAGGCCTTGACCAATTGCGGTCGCTCGATGTCCGCCATACACTGATCGTTGATCTACGCCCGATTGCCGGGCTGCCAAAGCTCGGGAATGGAGCTAGTGGTGGGCTGTGGTTCACCGACACCCCCGCCGCCCTCTTTACACCCGATCTGGCCCTTTTATCAGGAATCGAAGACAATCGGGAGCGTACCCGCGCAACCCAAACCTATCTCAAAACCCTGCCGCCCTGGCCTGAGCCGCTGCCGCAGGAGCACATAGCGGCTGACGCGATTCGTCCTGACAACATAACGCGAAAAACGTTCGACATGGACGGGACTACAAATCCAGCCTTGCCCCTTGGTAATCCCCCCAACACCCTTCCACGGCGCATTACCGCCAAGCGCGCCCGCGAGGTCCTGGAAACCCGCTCTTCCGACTTGCGCGAGCAGTGCCAGTTCGTGACCGAACAGATCAATGACACCCTCGCCCACCAGATACCGGCCAAGCCGAACGACCCCGAGCAACTGGCCGCATGGACACATCTGGTCAACACGCTGGAACTGTCCCGCTCGGCTATCACATCCCTGCACGCTGCCCTTCCCGAACAGACGGATGACAGGCCTGTCACGGAAGCCGAGGCAAACCACCTAAAGAAGGCGTTCGGAATCGCGATTGCGAAGCTGCAGGAGGCCAGCGCCTATATCGACGGGCCGGCCGAGGCGCACGGACGCACCTATGCCGGTTTGTTGAAGATCGGTGTGTGTACCGCGCTTGCCGCGCCACTCGCAATCGTTAGTGCCCAGCCCGTGGCCCTGATCGGTGCCGGTCTCTATGCGATGCTCTACGGCAAGGGGCAGGCGATGGATGTGATCAAAGCCATTGGCGCAAGCTCCGGCTCGAGACCGGACCAGTCCGCGTAGGCCGGGCATCAGCACGGCACCGCCACCGACGCATTGTCACCATGCTGCCGATACGCGAAAATCCTTCTATCCCAGTGGATTAGGATCCGAATTGGGCGGGACGCACGGGGACGCGAATGTCGAGAGGAAAGATTTCTCTGGCAGCGATGGCGCGGTTGACGGGGCTCGAACCCGCGACCTCCGGCGTGACAGGCCGGCACTCTAACCAACTGAGCTACAACCGCCCGCTGCCCGCCCGGATTGCCCAAGCGTGATGCGCTTCATAGGCAAGCAGCCCGGCCCCGTCAAGCATCCGAAACCGCAAATCGCGGCTTTCTTGCGCCTGCGGCGAGGCAAGCATGCCGGTCAGTCCCGAA
>JAUIBJ010000284.1 GCA_030428025.1 Alphaproteobacteria bacterium | reverse complement strand
ATCGCCTGCGGCAATACGACCGACGCGGGGGGCCGGCCCCCGCATCCCCCGGAGTATTTCCGGCAAGATGAAAAGGCAATTGGCTTTGCCTAATGCATTCGGCCAAAACCCTGAATCACGGTTTCCGGCCGAACGCAGCGCAAGATATGCGCATTGCGCGCACCCTGCCTTTATCTGATATCTCAGGTCAAACGCAGGGCGCGTTAGCGAGCGAGCGCGCCGGTGATCACCGCATGCAGCGTCGGGTTGGCAGCAACGATGCCGTCGACCTGGGGGTGCGCATTGTTGAAGACGAGCGGCTTTCCCGCGCGGTCCGAGGTCGATGCGCCGGCTTCGCGCAGGATCACGTCGCCGGCGGCCACGTCCCATTCCCATGTCGGGCGCAGGG
This sequence comes from Alphaproteobacteria bacterium, assembly GCA_030428025.1. Lineage (GTDB taxonomy): Bacteria > Pseudomonadota > Alphaproteobacteria > Rhodobacterales > Rhodobacteraceae > Roseovarius. The sequence continues at coordinate 5,109 of JAUIBJ010000284.1, read as the reverse complement.
TGAACATCGCGTCGGCCCGGCCCTCGGCCACGACGCTGAGGCGATAGGCCAGCGAGGGGCGGTAGATGCGTTTGACCTCGGGCACCGCGCCGCGCCAGTTCTGCGGGGCATAGCCGGGCTTTGCCGCCAGCACCGAGGCGCCGGTGAGTTGCTCCCGGCCCGAGACCGTCAGCGCCGCGCCGTTCAGCGTCGCCCCCTGACCCGCCGCCGCGGCATAAAGCTTGTCGCGCATCGGCAGGTAGACGACGCCGGCGGTCACTACCCCGTCCTCCACTACGGCCAGGGAATGGGCCCAGGTGCCCGACCCTTCGATGAAGCTCCGGGTACCGTCGATGGGATCGACGATGAAGAGGCGAGCCGCATCGAGGCGGCAGGGATCGTCCTCGGTTTCTTCCGACAGCCAGCCATAGCCGGGCCGCGCCCCGCGCAGCACCTGTTCCAGCACGTCGTTGACGGCAATGTCGGCCTCGGTCACCGGTCCCAGCCCGCCGGGCTTATCCCAGCGGCGCGCGGTTTCAGCGGCAAAGCCAAGGGCGACCTGACCGGCGGCGCGGGCCGCCTCGATCAGCAGCGCGAGGTCACTCGCCGGCAAGGGTCAGCCCCTCGACCAGAAGCGACGGCACCGACCGGCTGAGCCAGGGCCGGGCGTCATCGGCGGGCGTCATCCGCATCAGCATCTCGGGCAGATGGCCGGCGATGGTGCATTCGTTGACCGGATAGGCGATCTCGCCCTTTTCCACCCAGAACCCCGAGGCGCCACGCGAATAATCGCCCGTGTTGGGGTTGATGGTCGCACCGATCATCGACGTGACCAGCAGGCCGGTGCCCATCTCGCGCATCAGGTCGTCGCGGCTTTGCGCGCCTTGCGTCAGCGCCACGTTCCAGGCCGAGGGGCTGGGCGGGGCAGAGGTGGAGCGCGCGGCATTCGCGGTCGAGGCCAGCCCCAGCTTGCGCGCGGTGGCGAGATCGAGCAGCCAGCCGGTCAGGACCCCGCTGTCGACGATGGCACGGCGCCGCGTCGGCAGGCCCTCGGCGTCGAATGGGCGCGAGCCGGTCATGCGCGGGCGGTGCGGATCCTCGATCAGGCTCAGGGCTTCGGGCAGCACCTGCGCGCCCATCCGCTCGCGCAGCCAGGAGGCGCCGCGCGCCACCGCCGCGCCGTTGATGGCCGACAGCAGATGGCCGATGAGCGAAGAGGCGATGCGTTCGTCGAAGAGCACCGGATAGGCACCGGTCCGCGGCCTGCGCGCGCCCAGCAGCGCGGCCGCGCGTTCGCCGGCCCGGGTGCCGATATCCGTCGCATCACGCAGATCGCTGCGGAACACCCGGCTGTCGCCGTCGCTGTCGCGCTGCATCGCCGTGCCGGTGCCGGCGATGGCGGTGCAGTACAGGGCGCTGTCGGTACGCTCGTAGCCACCGGCAAAGCCGTTGGTGGCCGCCAGTTGCACCTCGCGCCGCGACCAGTGGGCAGAGGCGGATTGCACCTGGCTCACCCCGGACACCGAAAGCGCCGCGGCTTCGGCTGCAAGCGCCTCCTCCTGCAACGTCTCCGGCGCGGGCTCGGGGGCCGGGTCGGCCAGTTCCAGCGCCGCCGGGTCGCACCCCAGTCCGAGTTCTGCCGGATCGGCCAGCCCGGCATAGGGGTCTTCGGGGGCCTCGCGGGCCATCGCAACCGCGCGTTCGGCCAGGGTGCGGAGCGTCGCTGCCCGCGTATCGGAGGCCGAGACGCAGGCCTGCCGCCCGCCGATCAGAACCCGCAGGCCGATATCCACGCCTTCGGCCCGTTCGGCCTGTTCCAGTGCGCCGGCGCGCACATCGACGGTCAGCGACCGGCCGCGCATGGCCATGGCATCGGCCGCCCCGGCGCCTGCCGTTTTCGCTGCGTCGAGCAACGCCCCGGTGATGCTGTCCAAGCTGTCGCTCATCGCCTGCCCTTTTTCGGTTGAGCGCAAGAGGTAGTCCGGGCGTGTCCCACGCGCAAGCCCCCGGGTGCCGCCGCACGGAACGAAAACGGCCGCGGGCGGGACCCGCGGCCGGTTCTCGCTGGCGGAAGGCCCGCGCTACTTGATGCGCTGGCCATTGGCCAGGATCTGGCCGTTCTCCTGAACCTGGATGGTCGAGGTCAGAGTGTCGTCGCCCTCGCCCGGCACCGCGAAAAGGCCCATCATCATCCGTGCGCCCATCGCCTCTTCCTCGGGCAGAAGCCCCATGGCGACCAGCTTGTCGAGCAGCGCGTTGCCGCCCTTAAGCATCAGGCTTGCTTCGCCCGAAGGCGCGGGCATGCCGTCGAAGGTGGTCAGGTCGGTATTGTCGAAGGTGAAGGCGCCCGAGCCGGTCAGTTCGGCCCCGGCGGCACGGACCGTCAGGCTGTTGATGTCGAGCGCATTGATCTCGCCGGGCACCGTCTCGCCCGAGTCCAGCGCCTCCATCTGCTCGGGGTCGAGCAGATCGAAGAACAACTTGACCGTGCCGGCCAGATCGACCGCCACCGTCGCGGGATCGCGCGGCAACTGACCCGCCGGGTCAAAGACGCCCCAGATCATGTCGGACATGGTGAAATCGCCTAGCGTCACGCCCAGTTCGAACGGCTGTTGTTCATCGCTGGCCATGATCGGCATCCGGATATTGAAGCCGGCTTCCTGCATCGCCAGTTCGATCGGGAAGGGGATGTCGGCGCCGGCCATCCGCATGTCAACGCCCTCGGCATTGCCCGAATAGGCAAGCCCCGAACTGTCCATCGCCACCCGCAGCACGCCTGAGGTAGAGCTGCTGGAACCCTGCACGACCTCGTCGTCCTCCTTGAAATTGAACTCGCTCGAGCCGTTGGTAAAGGAAAAGGTGCCGTCGAAGGCAAAGCCGTTCGCCAGCATCCTGGCCATGTCGGATGTGTCCATGTCCGAGGGCAGGTTGAAGAGGCCCCCGAAATCGAGGCCGTCGGCCCCCCCGCGCAGCACGAAGCGGCCGCTGCCGCCTTCGGGTTCACTGAAATCCATCAGATAGGTCACCGCGCCGGTGGTCACCTTCTGCTCGGACCGGCGCATTTCGCCCACCTGCATCCGGGTCGAGCCGGACAGATCTGCCATTTCCAGCGAAGCGCTGCCGAACTCGGCCATGTCGATTGCCTCGCCCTCGACCACGAGCTGGTTCAGCGAGATGCCCAACATCTCGGCAGAATAGGTATAGGTCAGGTCGCTGGGGTCGCCCGAAACCTTGATGTCGAGCGCGCGCGAGGCGTAGGTCAGGCCGATATCGGCCTCCTCGCTGTCCGGCCCGCCGACCGAGATGCTGATCGGAAGCTCAGGCGGAATCGAGATCGACACCGTGCCGTCGCCGTTGTCGACGAAATCCATGTCCCCCATGGTCATGGTGACGGCCGCATCTTCTTCCGGAATCTGCATGGACATCGTCAGGCCGCTGACGGTCAGCGTATCGCCCGAACGGGATTCAGTTGCATCCACCGTGTAGCCCGCGTCGCTCATGTAGCCGCGCCAATCGGCCCATACCTCTTCGGCGGTGACATCGGCAAATGCCGCGGACCCGCCGAGCGCAACGCCCAGCGCGACAGCCGAAGTGGCGGTTGTCTTCCAGGATGTCATCATCAACCCTTCCGTTTTTTGAATTCCGGTATAGCTTCGGCCCAAGCGCTGGCCGGGTCAAGGGATAGTTGGCTGCCCGGGCGGAACTGGCCAAAGGACAAAGGAGCGGGAGGCAAGACATGGATTCAACCGAAGCCGTGGCCGGCAAAACGGCACTGATCACCGGCGCGAGCCGCGGAATAGGCGCCGCGGCAGCGCGGATTTTCGCCGATGCGGGCGCCAATGTGGCATTGGCAGCGCGCAACCATGACGCGATATCGGAGATCGCCGGAGAGATTGGCGACCGGGCGCTCGCGATCTCCTGCGACGTGAGCCGTTTCGGGGATGTGGCCGCTGCGGTCGAGGCCTGCCGCGACCGCTACGGCGGTCTCGACATCCTGATCGGCAATGCCGGGGTGATCGAGCCCATTTCCGATATTGAATCCGTCGATCCCGAGGTCTGGGGCAAGGCGGTGGATATCAACCTCAAGGGCGTCTTCCACGGCATGCGCGCGGCCATTCCGGTGATGCGACAGGCCGGCGGCGGCACGGTCATCACTGTCAGTTCCGGCGCCGCCCACGCACCGCTGGAGGGCTGGAGTTCCTATTGCGCCTCCAAGGCCGGGGCGGCAATGCTGACGCGCTCGGCGGATTTGGAGGCGCGCAGCCACGGCCTCAGGATCATGGGCCTCTCGCCCGGCACGGTTGCCACCGACATGCAGCGCGTGATCAAGGCAAGTGGCGTCAATCCGGTCTCCGAGTTGGACTGGGAAGACCACATTCCCCCCGACTGGCCGGCAAGGGCGCTTTTGTGGATGTGCAGCCCCGATGCCGACGAGTTCATCGGACAGGAGGTCCGGCTGCGCGACGAGGCCATTCGCCACCGGGTGGGGCTGACATGATCCGGGTCGAGAAGGAGGGCGGCCTCTGGACCGTGACGATCGACCGTCAGGACAAGGCCAATTCGCTGACCGAGCAGATGCTGACGGACCTTTCCGAGACCGCCGAGGCCGCAACCGAGGCGCGCGCCCTGATCCTGACCGGGGCCGGCAATGTCTTTTCCGCCGGCGCCGATATCGAGGCCGCGCGCGGCGGGCTCGCCAAAAGCGCGGTCTGGGAACGGCTGTCATCGGCGCTGGCGGGCCTGCCGGGGCTGACCGTCGCGGCGCTCAACGGCACGGTGGCGGGCGGCGCGATGGGCATGGCACTGGCCTGCGACCTGCGCGTCGCGGTGCCGCATGCCAAGGCGTTCTATCCGGTGATGACCCTGGGCTTCCTGCCGCAACCCTCCGATCCCGGGCGGCTGGTCGATCTGGTGGGGCCCGCACGGGCCAAGATGATCCTGATGGCGGGCCAGAAGGTGGATGCCGAAACCGCACTTGCCTGGGGCCTCTTCGACCGCATCGTCTCCCCCGAGACGCTGATGGAGACGGCACGGGGGCTGGCTGCCGATACCGTGGCCGCCGAACCGGTCCATGCTGCGACGATCAAGGGGATGTGCCGGCGGTAGGGCTGCCTCGCCGGTGGCCAACGG
>JAUIBJ010000283.1 GCA_030428025.1 Alphaproteobacteria bacterium | reverse complement strand
ATGGCGTCGTATTGCTGGGCCTTGCTGCGCCCCACATTCATCCGGTTCTGACTGATCAGCTGGCGGGCGAACTCGGAAAAGGGTTTCTGAAAGAAGCCTTGCGCGCGGTCGGCATTGATCACCGACTGATCGAAGCGCGCCGAGGCGAAGAAGCGGTTCACGGTGGCCGGATCGTGCCCGCGCGAAATGGCTTCCTGCTTCATGGCGTTGACGAAACTGGCAAAGGACCCGCCGCATTGCTGCGCGGCGGCACCGCCCGCCCCGAGGATGAGGGCCGCGATCAGGAAAACGTATCTCATGAGAACCTCTGATGGTGCAAAACTCCCCCGAACCTAGGTCATTGGCGGCGCGTTGCAAACAGAATTGAACGCGTCCCGCCCGGCGGCAGGACGGTGCGTTCACGACCAGAGCAACGCCACCAAGGCGACGACCGCCAGGGCGGCGGCCCAGACCCGCCAGAGCATCCGCACCGTCGCGTCGATCTCGTCGGGCCCGATCTGCCGGCGGCCGGTCGGAAAGACGAAGGGAAAATCGCGCATCTGGCCGTCATAGGCGCGGGGGCCGGACAGCGCCACGCCCAGGGCCCGGGCCGCCGCCGCCTCGGGCCAGCCGGCGTTGGGCGAGCGATGGCGCCGCGCCTCGGCGACGATTCCGCGCCAGTCGGACAGATGCCCGTGCAGGGCCGCGATCAGCAGGGCGGTCAGCCGCGCCGGGATCAGGTTCAGAGCATCGTCCAGACGGGCGGCGGCCCAGCCGAATTCGGCGTGTCGCGGCGTGCGATAGCCGATCATGCTGTCGGCGGTGTTGGTGATCTTGTAAAGAAGCAGCCCCGGCAACCCCGCCAGCAGGAACCAGAAGGCCGGCGCGATCACCCCGTCGCTGAAATTCTCAGCCGCCGATTCGATGGCGGCACGGGCGACGGCGGGTTCGTCCATCGCGGCGGTGTCGCGGCCCACGATCTGCGCCACCGCCCGCCGCCCGTCGCCAAGCGACAGGCGCAGCCCGTCGGCCACCGCCCCCACATGTTGCATCAGTGACTTCTGCGCCAGAAGCACGGCGGCGACCAGCATCTCCGCCAGGGGGCCCAGCTGTGCCAGCGCCAGCCCCAGGATCAGCGCCCCTGCGGCAAGCCCTGCCATCGTAGCCACGCCCTTTGCCCGCCGTGCCCCGCCGCGGTTGAGGATCCGGTCGCACCAGTCCACCGCCCGGCCCATCAGCACCGCCGGATGGGGCAGGCGATCCCACAGCCAGCGCGGCTCGCCGAGTGCGGCGTCGAGCAACAGGGCCAGGGCCAGAACACCGGCGGTGGTCATGCGGCCCGCGCCGCAGGCTCGGCCTCCCCCGCCGCACGGCCCACGGCCTCAGTCCTCGCTGTCGGGCAGGGGCGGGTGACGGGTAATGAAATGCCCTTTCACCGCCTGCGGCCATTGCCGGTAGGGTACCTGCCCCGTTTCGCTCTCGGCATGCAACTCGGCATAGTCCACCACTGCCGCCGCGGCCTCGTCGTTGGGCTCGAACCGGCCCAGAGTGTAGGCCAGCTTGCCCTGCGCCTGGATCGCCACGTTGCAGCCGTGGCCGCACCCCATCAGGCAGGAGGTGCGGCGCGTGCGCACCTGACGCCCCTCGGCATGCTTTTCCACCAGCGCCGCCATGTCCTCGCCGTGGGTGCGCTCATGGGTGCCCGCGTCCCAATCCTCGCGTTTGCAGGTATCGCAGATTGTGATCCAGGTGGTCATGCGCCGTCCCCTCGCTTGCAGCTTCGTTCAAGCGGATTCGGCCCCCCGGCACAAGCCCCGCTCGGCCGGAAAACGCAGGCGTTCAGTCCCCGTCGGCCGGCACCAGCTCGGTTTCCACGTGCGAGCTGCGTTCGAGCGTGCGGTGCACCGGGCATTTGTCGGCGATTTCCAGCAGCCTGGCGCGCTGGTCCTCGCTCAGGTCGCCGGTCAACCGGATCAGGCGGCGGAACCGGTCGGGCTTGGCGCCGGGCTGGCCGGCATCCTGCGCGTGCACCTTGTCATGGCTGATATCCACGCTCACGCCTTCCAGCGGCCATCCTTTGCGGCGCGCATACATCCGGATGGTCATCGAGGTACAGGCGCCCAGCCCCGCCGACAGAAGGCCATAGGGCGTGAGCCCCCGGCCGGTGCCGCCATAGGCCTCCGGCTCGTCGGCCAGGATGTGATGCCGGGGCCCGGCATTGATGTCCTGAAGAAACCCGTCCGGGTCGGCCTCGGTCACCCGCACCACGCCTTCGGGCGCGCCAGGGGGCGGGCAGGGCGCCTTCAACTCCAGATAGTGCGCGGCCCAGGCCGCGATGACGCCGGCGGCATATTCGGCATCGGCCGGATCGGTGATCAGGTGGTCGGCCTCATCGAGCGTGACGAAGCTTTTCGGGTGCCGTGCCGCGCGAAAGATCTCGCCGGCGTTCTCGATCCCCACCACCGTGTCGCGCGGGGCATGCAGGATCAGCAGCGCGCGCCTGAGTCCAGCGATCTCGGGCTCGAGCCGCGTGGCGCGTACATCCTCGACGAATCCGCGGCCGATGCGCACCTTGTGGCCGCCTAGTTCGACCTCCGCCGCGCCCTCGGCCTCGATCCGGTCCAGCGCGCCGCCGAAGTTTTGCGTGACATGGCCCGGGTCGAAGGGCGCGCCGATGGTGACCACCGCGCGCGCGCTATCGATCTGCCGGGCGGCCGCCAGCACCGCCGCACCGCCCAGGCTGTGCCCGATCAGCAGCGACGGCGCCATGCCGCGCGCCTCGAGCGCCTGCGCCGCCAGCACCAGATCCTCGGTATTGCTGGCGAAAGAGGTGTTTTCGAACTCGCCCTCCGAATGGCCGAGCCCGGTGAAGTCGAAGCGCAGCACCGCAAAGCCCGCCCCGGCCAGCCGCGCCGCGATGCGCCGGGCGGCTGGGATGTCCTTGGAACAGGTGAAACAATGCGCAAAAAGCGCCGTGGCCAGCACCGGCCCTTCCGGCAGGTCCAGCCGCGCCGCCAGTTCATGGCCGCCATGGCCGGCAAAGGTCAGTCTTTCCGTCGGCATCCCCTCTCCTTTTCTTGCCCGTGCTGAAAGGGTAGGAAGCCCTGGCGCGCTGCGCCAGAGTTGTAACAGGGCCGTCACGGCAAGGTGAGAAGGCTGAGACCACTTTTGACCCTTTTGGCGGCGCTGGCGCTGGCGGCACTGGCCGCGAGTTTCGCGGGTGCGCTGCACGGGCTCGGCGACAGCCTGGCGGTGTTCCGGCTTCTGATTGTGGGCGCGACGCTGGCGCTGCTTCTGGCCGCGCGGCCCCGGCGATGGCTGTTCTGGCCGGGGATGGGGCTGTGCCTGGCTGCGGCGGGCAGCGTGCTGCTGCACAAGCTGCCGGACGAACCGGCGGGCCCGCTGACCGTCTACCAGAAGAACATGTTCCACCGGAACGGCGATACTGCCGGGCTGGCGGCGGACATCCTCGAATCCGACGCGGATATCGTGACGCTGCAGGAAGTCTCGGTCGGGAACGAAGCGCTGCTGCAAAGGCTTGCCGAGGCCTATCCGGTACAGCATCTCTGCCGGTTTTCCAGCCGCAGCGGCATCGCGGTGCTGACCCGGCTGGAGGCGGGCGCACCCATTTGCGAGGCGTTTCTGGGGCTGGCGGGCCTGCGGCTGGAGACGGGGCAGGGGCCGGTCTGGGCGCTGTCGCTGCATCTCTCCTGGCCCTATCCGCACAGCCAGCCGGCCCAGTTGGACCGGCTCGCGCCCCGGCTTGCGCGTCTCGACGCGCCGGTGATCCTCGGCGGCGATTTCAACATGGTGCCGTGGTCGCATGCGCTGGCGCGCGTGGCCCGGGCCGGCGGCCTCCGCCGCACCGGCCCGGCGCGCGCCACCTTCCGGCTCGGTCCGCTGCCGATTTCCATCGACCACGTCTTCGCCCCCGGCGGCGGCCGGGCCGAGGCGCGTCCGTTTCTGGGCAGCGACCATCGCGGCATTCTTGCCCATGTCCACGCCCATCCCATGAGGTGATCCGGTGCGGATTTTCACAAAATGCCGCGCAGATTCCGGCCCGCGCCCAGGGTAACTCTTGCCCATTCCTTAACCCTTGGCGGCGACACTCACCCCCGGGTGAGACATGCGGGAGCGGGAGATGGATTTGCGTCTCGGAAACATGCACGACGTGCGTGCCTTTTCCGTCGCCGTCACGGCGGTGGTGTTGCTTGGCAATCTGGCGCTTCAAAGCCTGGTGATGCCTGCCGGGGTTGTCGAGGATGTCCGCGTTTCCGGCGCGGTCATCGCGCTTGCGCTGGCGGGGCCGATCTCGTTCTTCATGGGATTGCGGCTTTACGACATCCATTGCCTGACGCTCGATCTGGAACATGCGGCGCAGCATGACCCGCTGACCGGGGCGGTCACCCGTGCCCGCGTCTACGACCGCGCGGCCGAGATCGGGCATGTGCCGATGACCCTGATCCTGGCCGATATCGACCGGTTCAAGGAGTTCAACGACCGCCACGGCCATCTGGCCGGCGATGCCGCGCTGCGGCAGGTGGCCCAGACCTTCCTCCGCAACTGCCGACAGGAGGATGTGGTTGCACGTTTCGGCGGCGAGGAATTCCTGATCCTGCTGCCCGGCACCACGCCCGAGGACGGCGTGCGCGTGGCCGAACGTCTCTGTACCCGCCTGCGCGACCGGCAGGTCGAAATCGACGGGGCGCGCCTGGCCGTCACCGCCAGTTTCGGTGTTGCCGGGGTCGAGGAGCCGGGCGGCATCGACGCGGCGATCGCCCGTGCCGATGCCGCGCTCTACGAGGCCAAGGGCGCCGGGCGCGACCGGGTCTGCGCCGCCTGAACGGCTGGCGCTGCTCAGGCCTCGCCCATCAGCACCGGATCGAAGGGGTATTTCGTCAGGTTCTCGTAGCCGTCCTCGGTGATCAGCACCTGATCCTCCAGCTTGATCGAGAATTCGCCGCCTTCTTCGCCCACCAGCGCCTCGACGCAGAGCACCATGCCGGGTTCCAGCGCGTAATCGAAGGCGCCGGCGACGGCGCGGTCGGGGTAGGCGACCAGCGGCCACTCGTCGCACAGGCCCACCCCGTGCATCAGACAGCCGTATTTCTGTTTCTGGAACTTGTCGTCCAGCCGGTGGGTGTTGGCGGTCAGTTCGGGGATGGTGACGCCGGGCCTGAGCATATCCATGTTGGTCATGATGTGCTCATGCGCATGGCGCATGGCGAAGACCATCGAATTTGTGGGCTTCTCGTCGCCGATCCACCAGGTGCGCGAAATGTCCACGCAGATGCCGTAGCTGCCGATGAGGTCGGTGTCGAAGGCCACGATCTCGTTGTTCTGCACGATGCGCGGCCCGCATTCCTGAAACCACGGGTTGGTGCGTGGCCCCGAGGCTAGCAGCCGGGTTTCGATCCACTCGCCGCCGCGCTTGATGTTCTCGGCATGCAGAACCGCCCAGATATCGTCTTCCGAGGTCTGGCCGGCGGGCACCATCGTGCGCGCAAACGCCTCCATCGCCGCC
>JAUIBJ010000282.1 GCA_030428025.1 Alphaproteobacteria bacterium | reverse complement strand
ACGGGACAGTGACCCAGCTGAGCCTGAGCGTCGGCAGCCCGGCCTCGAAACTGATCCTCAGCCCTGCGATGGTGATCATCCCCGACCGCCCAGACGATGTGCCGCTCCGCTTCGTCGCCGGGTTTTCGCAGGTGGCCCTGTCGACGCTCTACGTGGGCATGCCTGCGGAAATCGCCTGCGACGGCAACCTGTCGCTGTCGTTCCGCGACGCCGTGCTGCCGGCGAAAGTGGCGGGCATCCAGCCGGCTATCGCCTCGGGCCAGGTGGTGCCGGGCGGGAATCTGCTGGAGCTTAACAACACCAGGGGGCGTGGGTCGGTCCTGGTCTATTTCGAGTTGCTGCATCCCGAGCAGCAGGCCGCGACGCTCGACGGTAGCGGATGTCTCGTTCAGACCTATACCAACAATCTCGATGGCTTCGTCGGCCATGTGGTCGCCGCGACCGGTGTGGTCAAGGCGGTGGGCCTGCGGCTCAAGATCTGGGGTGCGCTGGTGGCTGGCGTCGGTCTTGCGGGGGGCGGCGGTCACTGACGGGGCCGGTCCTTCGGCGCGGGGAGCCCCACCCGCAACCGCGCCGGCGATGCCGGCCTTTTCACTTTTCCGGTGCCTGCGGCTTTTATCCTTCCGGCCCGTCTGTCCGGAAAGGAAAGACCCCCGCGCACGGGCGGGGGTCGATCCGGGTCGGTCCGAGGTGGGCGCGATACCCTATTGCGGAATATCGCCCTCAAGCCCCTCGACAAAGAAGTCCATGCCCAGAAGCGTGCCGTCGTCGGCGGTTTCGCCCTCGGCCAGCCATGCCGAGCCATCCTGCTTGTTCAGCGGACCGGTGAAGGGGTGATATTCGCCGCTGGCGATCGACTCCTTCAGCGCCAGCGCCTCGGCCTTCACGTCCTCGGGCACCGCATCTGTGATCTCGCCGATCTCGACCATGCCGGGGCCGATCCCGTCCCAGGTCTGCTGGCTTTCCCACGTGCCGTCCATCACCGCCTGGGTACGGTCGATGTAATAGGGCTTCCAGTTGTCGATGATCGAGCTCACCCGCGGCCTGGGCTTGTATTCGGCCATGTCCGAGGCCTGCCCAAAAGTGATCACATCGCCCGCCTTCTCGGCCGCGGCCTGCGGGGCGGTGGAATCGGTGTGCTGCAGGATCACGTCCGCGCCCTGTTCGATGAGCGCGGTGGCGGCGTCGGCCTCTTTTGCCGGATCGAACCAGGTATAGGCCCAGATCACCTTGAACTGCACGTCCGGGTTGACCTTCCTGGCGTGGATGAAGGCAGCGTTGATGCCCCGGATCACTTCCGGGATGGGGTAGGAGGCAATGTAGCCCACGATGTTCGATTGGGTCATCTTGCCGGCGATATGGCCCTGCACGGCGCGGCCCTCATAGAAGCGGGCGGAATAGGTCGAGACATTGGGCGCCGTCTTGTAGCCGGTGGCGTGCTCGAACTTCACGTTCGGGAATTTCTTGGCCACGTTCACGGTGGGGTCCATGAAGCCGAAGGAGGTGGTGAAGATCAGATCCGCCCCCTGCAGCGCCATCTGGGTGATGGCCCTCTCGGCATCGGCACCCTCGGGCACGCTTTCCTGATAGACCGTCTCGACCTTGTCGCCGAAATGCTCTTCCACCGCCAGACGGCCCTGGTTGTGCTCGTAGGTCCAGCCGCCGTCGCCGATGGGCCCGACGAAGATGAAGCCGACCTTGGTCTTCTCCTGGGCGGCAGCGGCGCCGGCCACCCCCCCGGCCAGCCCCAGGGCCAGCGCGGCGCCGGCAAGCAGTTTGGTTAGGTTCATGGACGTTTCTCCCTGTTTGTCATGTGGCTTCTGCCTCAGCCCGAGGCGTGGAAGATGCGGCCCAGCGAGCCTGGCGCGCGGGACCGGTCGGCCGACATGATGACCAGCACGAGGATGGTGATCAAGTAGGGCGACATGGAAAGATACTCCACCGGGATGGCGACCCCGGCGGCCTGAAGGTTGAGCTGCAGCACGGTGACACCCCCGAAAAGCCAGGCGCCCAGCAGCACGCGGCCCGCCTTCCAGCTGGCGAAGACCACCAGCGCCAGCGCGATCCACCCCGCACCCGCGGTCATCCCCTCGGTCCACTGAGGGACGCGCACGAGGCTGATATAGGCCCCGCCGAGGCCCGCGCAGGCACCGCCGAAAAGAATGGCCATCAGCCGCACCCGCACCACCTTGTACCCCAGCGCATGGGCGGCGTCGTGGTTCTCGCCCACCGCCCGCAGCACCAGCCCCGCGCGGGTGTATTTCAGCACCGCCCAGACGGCGGCGACCAGCGCCAGCCCGAAATAGACCATCAGGTCATGGGAAAAGACGACCCGGCCCAGGAAGGGCAGATCGCTCAGCACCGGCAGGTCCAGCCTGGGCGTGGGCGGCGGCTTGATGCCCACATAGCCCTGGCCGATCAACGCCGATAGCCCCAGCCCGAACAGCGTGAGGGCCAGGCCGCTGGCGACCTGATTGGCCAGCGCCAGCTGCGTCAGCACCCCGAAGAGCGAAGCCAGAACCGCCCCCCCCGCCGCCGCGGCCAGGAACCCCAGCGCGGGCGAGCCGGTCTCGACCGCCACGGCGAAGCCGCAGATCGCGCCGGTGATCATCATGCCCTCGACGCCGAGGTTCAGCACGCCCGAGCGCTCCACCACGAGTTCGCCGATGGCGGCGATGAGGATCGGCGTCGCCGCGACCAGCAGCGAGGCCAGCAGCAGGGCGGGGTTGATCGAGGAAAGATCCATCACGCGGCCTCCGCTACTACGTCAATTTTATCGTAGACATCTTGGCTCACGGATTGCTCTAATGGCGTGCAGCACTCGTCTGGGGAGAAACCTTCGTGACGCGACCTTGCCCATGCTGTGGCGCTGCAATTTCCGAAAAAGCTTTCGACTGTCCGCACTGCGGCCATCCAGTTCGGAAACCAAGGCGTGGATTTTTTGGATTCATCTGCAAGTGGTTTTTCATTCTCTTTAATGGTTTGATGGTTCTCTGGCTGACGAATTACTACATAACAATTGGTGAGTTGTCGTCCGGCATATCCAACGAGGTAGAACAAACTGGTGCAGCAATTGGCACTGCTATTGGTACAGGCTTCATTCTTTTCATTTGGGCGCTCGGTGCAATCATACTTGGACTTGCAACTGTTTTGACTAAACCCAGAAAATGAATTTGTTTCGCTAGCTTGCAAACAAACTACCATCACGCGGCCTCCGCTTGCTTGAGGCGGATGCGGTAGTTGGTCAGCAGGTCCACGGCCAGCAGGAAGAACAGCAGCATCCCCTGGAACATCTGGATCGCCGCCGCCGGCAGGCCGAGATTGGATTGCGCGATCTCGCCGCCGATATAGGTGAGCGCCATCAACAGCCCCGCCAGGAGGATGCCCACCGGGTGCAGCCGCCCGAGGAACGCCACGATGATCGCGGTGAACCCGTAGCCCACGTTGAAATCGATGCTCACCTGTCCCGAAGGGCCCGAGACCTCGAACATTCCCGCCATCCCCGCCAGCGCGCCGGAGGTGCCGAGGCAGAAGAGAATGAGCCGAGAGGGGCTGACGCCGGCAAAACGGGCGGCTTTCGGCGCCTGGCCGGTCAGGCGGATGTGGTAGCCCAGGATGTGCCGGTTCAGCAGCACATAGGCCAGGATCACCGCGATCAGCGCGGCCACCACCCCCCAGTGCATGCCCGTCCCGGCGACGATTTCGGCGTTGTGAGCAGAGGCATAGTCGCGCAGGTTGCGCGAGCCGGGAAAGCCGTGCCCTTCGGGGTTTTTCAGGAGCCCCAATGCCATCTTGGCCAGAAGCTGCTCGGCCACGTAGACCAGCATCAGCGAAACGAGTATCTCGTTGGTGCCGAAGCGTACCTTCAGAAGCGCCGGGATCGTCGCCCAGGCCCAGCCGCCGAGCGCCCCCGCGATCACCATCAGCGGGAATATCACCCAGGATTCCATCGGGTAGAAGGCCAGCCCGACGCCCGCGCCGGTGAGCGCGCCGATGATATACTGGCCTTCCGCGCCGATATTCCAGATCCCCGCGCGAAAACCCAGCGACAAGCCGATAGCGATCAGCACCAGCGGCGCGCCCTTCACCAGAAGCTGCGGGCGATAATAGAAGGCGAACTCGCCGAAAAGCGGCTCCCAGAAGATGGTCCCGATCGCCTCCACCGGATCCTTGCCGAGCGCGGCGAAGAGCGCCCCGCCCGCGATCATCGTGATCACCACCGCCAGCACCGGCGTGAGATAGGTCCAGAGCCGCGAGGGCTGGGGCCGTTTCTCGAGCTTCAGCATGGCGCGCCCTTTTTGGGCCGGGGAAAGGGGGCGCTGCCCCCGTCGTCGAAACCCTGAAGGGTTTCGCCGCCTCCCCCGGGATATTTCGGGCCAGAAGAAGCCTGGGCCAGGTGTTTCTTCTGGCCCCAAATATCCCCGCCGGAGGCATGAAATCTCGTCTGCAACAGATCAGGCATGCGACACCTCCATGCCATGCGCGCCGCCCATCATCAGGCCGATCTCCTCGACCGTGAGGCCCTTGGCGGGGCGGATATCCGACAGCCGGCCTTCGTTGAGCGCGCCGAACCGGTCGGAGATCTCCATCAGTTCGTCGAGATCCTGGCTGATGCAGACAATCGCCGCGCCCTCGGCGGCAAGATCGAGCAGCGCCTGCCGGATGGCGGCGGCGGCGGCGGCATCCACGCCCCAGGTGGGCTGGTTCACCACCAGAACCTTGGGGGCCTGCAGCACCTCGCGGCCAATGACGAATTTCTGCAGGTTGCCGCCCGAAAGCGACCGCGCGGCATTGTCCGGACCGGGGGTGCGCACGTCGAATTCCTTGATCACCTTCTCGGCGAAGGCGCGGGCCGCGCCCCATTTCAGGAACCCGCGCGACAGCAGATTCTGGCGCTGTGCGGCGGTCAGCACGGCGTTCTCGACCAGGCTCATGTCGGGGGCGGCGGCGTGGCCCAGCCGTTCCTCGGGCGCGGCCAGAAGCCCCAGCGCGCGCCGCGCGTTGGGGCCCAGCCGCCCGATGGGCTGGCCCAGCAGCTTGACCGCGTCCGCTTCGGTCCTGAGTTCCCCCGAGAGCGCGGCCAGCAATTCGTCCTGCCCGTTGCCGGCGACGCCGCCGATGCCCAGGATCTCGCCCTGCCGCACGGTCAGGTGGATGTTCCTCAGCGAGGTGCCGAAGGCGGCGGGCGAGGCGACCGACAGCCCCGAGATGTCGAGCGCCACCTCGCCCAGGTCGCGTCCCGCCCGCTCGGGCGCGGCGAAGGCCGAGCCCACCATCATCTCCGCCATCTCCCGCGCCGATGTCTCCGACGGCACGCAGGTGCCCACGTTCCGGCCCAGCCGCAGGATGGTGGCATGGTCGCAAAGCGTGCGGATCTCCTCCAGCTTGTGCGAGATATAGAGGATCGCGACCCCCTCGGCGGTCAGCTTGCGCAGGGTTTCGAAGAGGATCTCCACCTCCTGCGGGGTCAGCACCGAGGTGGGCTCGTCCATGATCAGAAGCCGGGGGTCCTGCAACAGGCAGCGGATGA
>JAUIBJ010000281.1 GCA_030428025.1 Alphaproteobacteria bacterium | reverse complement strand
TCTGATCCCCTGACCGGTGCCGAAGCGCGGACCTCCCGCCGGTTCAGGACCCTGCGAATATCGGCCCGGCCTCGGAGCTGGTCATCGACATCGGCAATTCTTCGGCCGCCTTGGCGCGGATGTCCGCTATACGGACCTGTGCGGCCTCGCCCGTGGCCTGGTCGGCAAACACGGTCATAACGAAAAAGCTGTTCTCGCCGGTCCGGACCATTGAAACACGCTCGGCACCCACCGACATGATCATCGGCACGAACTTGTCACGCGCGAGCGCCTCCATCTCATCGGTCCAGTCGGTCGTTTCCCAAAACGAAATCATTGCATAGGCCATTGTGGAAATCCTTCTCCAAAGACGGGCAGCATGACATGCAATGCTCGAAACCCCTAGCGCTTTCGGAGCAAAGTTTTTTTCGGTCCGTCCCAAGGATTGACCGCCGGCCCGCGTCCTACAATCGTGATGCGCATGACAACCAGCGACGAAAACCTGGCCCGGGCCGCGGCCGGCGGCGATGTGGAGGCCTTCGCGTGCCTTCTGGAACGCCATTACGACGCCGTTTTCCGGCTGGCCTTCCGGCTGACCGGGGTGGCGGCCGAGGCCGAGGATCTGACGCAGGATGTCTGCGCCTCCCTGCCGGCCAAGCTGGGCGGGTTTCGCGCCGAGGCCAGGTTCACCACATGGCTGTGGCGGGTGGTGGTCAATGCCGCCCATGACCGGCGCCGCCGGGCCGCGACCCATGCCCGCCATGCCGAAGGCTGGGGCGACTGGGAAACCGCGCGCCGGGCGGCGGACCGCGAAGCCGCCGAAGCCATCGACTGGCTGGCAGAAGCGATGCGCGCTCTGCCGGAAGAGCTGCGCGACACGCTGGCGCTGGTGCTGGACGACCAAAGCCACGAGGAAGCGGCCGAAGTTCTGGGCATAGCACCCGGCACGGTAAGCTGGCGCATCTCGGAAGCCAAGAAACGCCTGCGCGCCCTGCGCGAGAAAGAGGATCAGACATGACCGACGATCTGGACGATCTGAAGCAGGCGATGACGGCCGCCACCCCCGCGCCCGACAAGGCCCGGAAGGCAGAGCATCTCGCGCTTGCCCGGAAAAATTTCGCCGCGCTCCAAGAAACCCGGGCGCAGGCCCGTCCTACCTCTAAACGCCCGGCAAAGGGCTTGTTCAGAGGAGTGAAAGACATGGTGACTACCTCCCTTTCGTCGCGCGGGCTGATGACGGCGACCACCGCACTGGTGGCCATCGGCCTTGTCGCCGTTGTTCCCGACTGGCAGGCGGGGCGCGAGATGCTCCGCCCCGCGCCGATGGTCGAGCAGACCGTTGCCACCGGAGCCGACCGGTCTCGCAAGGCGGTACAGACCCTTGCGCAAACGGACGACGCGGCGGAGGGCGTTGCCCGGACCCAGGAACCGGTCACGGCCGCTGCGCCCCCTGCGCCGTTGATGCAGGCCGCGCCGGCCAACACGCGGCAAGGCGGTGTCATGGACGCGCTCAGAAGCGAGGTGCCGGCCGAGGCGCGCAGCGCCCTGAGATGGCCGGAGGCAGACACCGAAGCCTTCCCCGATGCCGAGGCCAATACGCTGAAGGTCACGGCGGAAGAGCCGGTATCGACCTTTTCCGTCGATGTCGACACCGCCGCCTATGCGGTTGTCCGATCTTCCCTGATCGGCGGGGTGATGCCGCCGCACGAGGCCGTGCGGATCGAGGAGATGGTGAACTACTTCCCCTATGATTACCCCGCGCCCGAGGCGGGCGAGGCGCCCTTCCGGCCCACGGTCACCGTCACCGACACGCCGTGGAATCCCGACACGCAACTGGTGCATATCGGTATTCAGGGACAAAAGCCGGCGGTCGAGGATCGCCCGCCGCTGAATCTCGTCTTCCTTATCGACACCTCCGGGTCGATGGAACATCCCGACAAGCTGCCGCTGCTGAAACAGTCGCTGTCGCTGATGCTGTCGAAACTCGACGCCCGCGACCGGGTGGCCATCGTCACCTATGCCGGCAGCGCGGGGCAGGTGCTGGAGCCCACCACGGCGAGCGACCGCGCGGCGATAATGGCCGCGCTCGACAACCTCGCCGCAGGGGGCACCACCGCCGGGCAGGCCGGGCTGCAACAGGCCTATGCGGTGGCCGAAGGGATGGCCGAGGAGGGCGAGGTGACCCGCGTGATCCTGACCACCGATGGCGATTTCAATGTCGGGCTCAGCGACCCCGAGGCGCTGAAGCGCTATATCGCCGACAAGCGCGAGAGCGGCACCTATCTGTCGGTCCTGGGGTTCGGACGCGGCAATCTCGACGATGCCACGATGCAGGCGCTGGCGCAGAACGGAAACGGGCAGGCGGCCTATATCGACACCCTGTCCGAGGCCCAGAAGGTTTTGGTCGATCAGTTTTCCGGCGCGCTTTTCCCGATTGCCGACGATGTGAAGATCCAGGTCGAGTTCAACCCCGCCACGGTCGCGGAATACCGGCTGATCGGCTACGAGACGCGGGCGCTGAACCGCGACGATTTCAACAACGACCGCGTCGATGCCGGCGACATCGGCGCCGGCCATTCGGTGACCGCGATCTACGAGATCACGCCGGTGGGTTCGCCCGCGCGGCTTTCCGATCCACTGCGCTATGACAGCGCCCCTCCGGCGCCGGAGAGCGACGAGCTAGGCTATCTGAAGCTGCGTTACAAGGAACCGGGCGCGGCAACGAGCCGGCTGATCGAGACCCCTATCACCGAGGGTGGCACCGCCAGCGACGACATGCGCTTTGCCGCCGCCATCGCCGGGTTCGGCCAGATCCTGACCGACAGCCCCTATCTGAACGGCTGGGATTACGGCGACGCCATCGCGCTCGCCAATGCCGCGAAGGGTGACGACCCCTACGGGTATCGTGCCGAGGCCGTGCGGCTGATGCGGCTGGCGCAGAGCCTGGACCGTCCTTGAGACAAGGGCCTGATCGAGCAAAGGAAAGGCCCTCGTGGCGAGGCGGTAAAGCTCCGCCGTCTTGCCGCCCCCGCGCGCGCCCCTGTCCCGGCGCGCGCGGATTTCCGCAATAATCCCGTCTCACCGGCCTCGCCATGGGGTCGGGACGGGCCAGATGGTAAAGAATGATATTGACCCCTGTTGGAGATAGAAAATGGTGCGATTTACCCTGTCCCTTTGTCTTGCGATGGTGCTGAGCATGCCGGCAACCGCACAGGAGGGAAACCGGAAGATCACCGGCGCGCTCATCTACATGCAGAAGATCGCCCTGCCCGAAGAGGCGGAGGTGCATGTGATGGTGATGGGCGCGCTGGATACGACGCTGGGCGAAAGCCGGTTCGAAACGAGTGGCGCTCAGGTGCCGCTGCCTTTCGAGGTGACGGTGCCGGAACGGCTGAGCGGCACGTTCAGGGCGCTGATCCGGGTCGATGGCAGGCCCGCTTGGCGCGCCGATGATCTGCGCATTGCCGCCGGGCCGGAGGATGTCGATCTGGGCGACGTGCGGTTGCGGCAGTTCACGCCGCTGGCCTTCGCCTCGCGCTTCGACTGTGGCGGCACCACGGTCGAATTCGGGATGCAGGACGACACGCCCACGTTGCGGCTGGAGGGCCGGGATTACTGGATGCGGCCCGTGCCGGCGGCCTCCGGCTCGCGCTATGTGGCCGAGGCGGATGAAACGGTGACCTTCTGGTCGAAGGGCACCGAGGCGATGCTGACCGTGGGCGGTGAGGAAAGACCGGCCTGCGCCAAGGTCGAAAAGGATCCCGAGACCTACACCGCCCGCGGCAACGAGCCCGGGTGGTCGGTTGTGATCGGAGAAGCCGAGGCCGAGGTGGTGGCCAATTCAGGCGATACGCGGCTTGTGACCGCGCGCCCCGAGATCAGGCCCGAGCCGGGCGCCTATGTGCTGGACATGCCCGAGATCGACGCGCGACTGCGGCTGGAGGAACGCCTCTGCCGTGACGACGCCACCGGCATGCCCTATCCCCACCGCGCAGTGATGACGCTGGGCGGTCGCGATCTGCACGGCTGCGGCGGCGATGCGGCCAGCTTGCTGACAGACGGCGAATGGACCATCGCAGAGGTGGACGGCGCCCCGGTCATCGACGAATCCGGCGCCCGGATCATCTTTGATGAGTCGGGGCGTCTGTCGGGCCGGACCGGCTGCAACGGTTTTACCGGCAGCTATTTCCTGACCGGAGAGGGTCTGAACCTCGGTCAGATGGGTTCGACAATGATGGCCTGCCCCGGCCCCCTGATGAAGCAGGAGCGCCTTATCCTCGATGCGCTGGAACAGGTGGCGCGTTTCGAGATCGACGAGAGTGGGGCGCTGCGTCTGGTCGGAGGCGACGGCCAGGTATTGCTGATCGCGCGCCGGGTCTGACAAAGCTGAAAACCCGGCCGTAGATCCCGGCCGGGCGATTTCTGCGCGCTACAGGGCTCAAGGCCGCTCAGGCTCGGGTCACTGAACCACGCACCCCGGGCTCTTCCCGGGACTGCTGATGAGGCCTAGGTGATCGGAACGCCTCAGTTCACGGCCTGAGCGTCGACCACGTCCTTTTCCACCGCGTCGCCCTTGGCAATTTCGATCCGGCGCGGCTTGAGGGCTTCGGGCACCTCGCGCACAAGGTCGATATGCAACATGCCGTCGGCATGGTTGGCGCCGGAAACGCGCACATGATCGGCCAGCTGGAACTTGCGCTCGAAGGCGCGTGTGGCGATTCCGCGATGCAGATAGGTGCGCTGGCCGTCATCCTCGGTCTTGCGGGCCGACACGATCAGGGCGCCGTCGCGCACTTCCACCGACAGATCGTCGGCCGAAAACCCGGCTACGGCGATCGAGATGCGATAGGAATCGTCGGCGGTCTTTTCGATGTTGTAGGGCGGATAGGTCGGCTGGTTGATGTCGGCAGACAGGACACGGTCCATCATGTCTGCGATCTGGTCGAAGCCGACGGTTGCACGGTAAAGCGGTGCAAGATCGAAGTTTCGCATGGGTTATCCTCCGTTGAGCGATACCTGATGTGATGCCTTCCACTTGGGACAGGCGAAACGCGCCGGCCCGCATCGCGGCGCCGGCCTGATTCATCTGGGAATCGCTCGCGCAGAAGTCAAGACCCGTTGGGACGGGCAAACTTGGCACCTGTGTCCCGCTGCTCGCCGATTGTGCTCATCCGCGGTGCGGCGCCGATGAAATGCCCCTCTCCGGCGGCAAGTGCTTCTTTCAGAAGGCGCAGCGGCTCTTCCAGCTGCGTGCCGAGCGAAACCTTGCGCCCGTCGACCTCGGCCATGGCCGAAACCACAGACACGACCCGCGGCTCTCCCGCCTCGAAGGAGAAGATCGGTGCCCCGGACGAGCCGAAATCGACGTCGCAGGACATCACCAGAACTCCTTGCTGCCGAGCCTTCACCTTGCAGACCTCCTGCAGCGACGGCGCGTCGGAACGGTTCCGCGCATAGGACACGATACCGATCTCCTGCCCCTTGCGCGGCCGGTGATCGGTGCGGAAGGGGATCACTTGCGTGTTCTGAATCGGGTGGTGCAGCTCCAGCAGGGCCACGTCGTTGCGCA
>JAUIBJ010000280.1 GCA_030428025.1 Alphaproteobacteria bacterium | reverse complement strand
GGAAGTCGCTTTCGGCGCCATGGGCGCTCGGACTGCCGAAAACGATGCGCAGATCGGCATAGCCGCGCGCATAGTCGACCTCGTCCAGCGACGAGGTCAGCATCAGCGCGATATCGGGGTGCCTTCGCGAGAAATCGCAGTAGTGCCGGGCAAGGATGCCATGGGCGAAGAGCAGCACCGCCTGCACGTATAACTGCTGTTCGCGGGCGCGGCCGAACAGCCCCTCGGTGGCGTTTCTGAGTGTGAGCAGCGCCTGCTGCACGCCCGGCAGATAGGCCCGACCCATATCGGTCAGCGTCACCGCATGGGCGTGGCGGATGAAAAGCGGCGCGCCCACCCGCTCCTCCAGCGCGCGCACCTGCTGGCTGACGGCGGCAGCCGACATGTTCAGTTCCGCCGCGGCGCGGGCAAAGCTTTCGCAGCGCGCGGCGGCCTCGAAGACGCGCAGCCAGTTGAGGGAGGGGATCGGCAGGCTCATGCGAAGAAGGCTAAGCTGAACTTAGGCTCAGCGTCCAGCACAAACGTTCTGCCCCGCCGGCGCGATCCTGTAGCGTGCCCGCGAATCCCGCGCGAATGAGGAGCCGCCAGATGTTCGACACCGTCCCGCTCACCCAAGGCCGCCTCTCGGCCGAGGACGTCGCCCGCTACCGCGAGGATGGCTATCTGCACCCGATCGACGTGATGCCGCCCGCCGAGGCGCAGGCCTTGCGCACCGAGTTGGAAACGCTGGAGGCCGACTGGCTCGACGCCGGCCTGCCCCTGCCGCTCAACACCTACAAGCGCATCAATTCCCATTGCGTGATCCCCATGGCCCATCGTATCGCCGCCGACCCGCGCGTGCTCGACGTGGTCGAGGGCATCCTGGGGCCGGATATCCTGATCTGGTCGGTGGAATTCTTCATCAAGGAGCCTCATACGAAACACATCGTCTCGATGCATCAGGACCTTACCTATTGGGGCTTCGGCGCGGTCGAGCACCTGACAACCGCCTGGATCGCCCTTTCGCCCGCCACGCCCGCCTCAGGCTGCATGGATTTCGTGCGCGGCAGCCACAAAAACCCGATCCTGCCGCACGAGGACACCTATGACGAGAACAACCTGCTGTCGCGCGGGCAGGAAATACGCGTCGAGATCGCCGAGGAGGACCGGGTGCCGGCGATCCTGCAGCCGGGGCAGATGTCGGTGCATCATGGGCTGATGATCCACGGCTCGGGGCCGAATATCTCGGACGACCGGCGCATCGCCGTCGCAATCCGCTATTGTTCTCCGGATATCGCCCAGCAAGTGGCGGAGAAGGATTACGCCATACTCGCTCGCGGCGCCGACCGCCCCGGCAACTTCATCAACTTCACTCCGCCCCGTGCCCCCTTTACGGCCGACAGCCTCGCGCTTTACGATGAGATCAGACAGGCACAGGCCGGCGCGCTGATGAAGGGCGCGAAAACCGACAGCAAGGGGTTCTATTCGTGATGGACAAGGTCAGCTTTACCCAGATGAAGGACGGCACCAAGGAAGACTACGAATTCCTGACCGCCCACGAGATCGACCACACCAAGCACACCGCCAAGCGGCTGATGAAGGCGCTGGTCGAGCTTGACGAAAGCCTCTCGGGCTATCAGATCACCCGGCTGGGCCATTCGCTGCAATCAGCGACACGCGCCTGGTATGACGGGGCTGATACCGACTGGGTCGTCTCGGCGCTCTTGCACGATATCGGCGACATCTATGCGCCCTACAATCACGACGAATACGCCGCCACCATCCTGCGCCCCTTTGTACGCGAGCAATGCGCCTGGGTGGTGCAGACCCACGGTGACTTCCAGATGCTCTATTACGGGCATCACCTCGAAGGCTTCGACCAGAACAAGCGCGAGCGCCACCGCGGCCATCCCTATTTCGACGACAACGCCGAGTTCTGCGAACGCTGGGATCAGGCGAGCTTCGACCCGTCCTATGAAAACCTGCCGCTGGAATTCTTCGCCCCCATGGTCGAAGAGGTCTTCGCCCGCACGCCCTATGACCCGGAGGTGATCCGCCCCGGCGCGCGCGAACCGCTGACCGATGCGGCCGTCGCGGCAGAACGGGCGGCGGGCTGAGCGGGCCATACCGCGGCTCGGTCGTCGGCCCTTTCATTGTGCTGGGCCAGGCGTCTTTCTGGTCTGAAATACCCATCATCCGCCGAGACGGCCGGCGCCCTCATCGGGAAGGGTCGCGCCGGTCGCCAATATCACCCGCCCACCAGGCGCGCTTCAGCCCCTGGTAGATGCGCACGCGTTCCCCCGGTCGCCAGGCCTCCAGATCGCCGTGCTTGCGCAACATGCTCTGGCCCTCTCTGCCCTGCCGGTCGCGCCATTTCAAACGGTAGCGAGGACGGTTGTTGACCTCGATCGACGTGCGAAAAATCTCCGTCACCTCCGCCTCTTCGCAATTGCCGAAGCGACGGGCGCGCACGGCCTCGACCGCCCAGCGGCCCACCAGCCAGAGAAGCCCAAGCCAAACCGCTCCGAGGACCAGAGCGACGACCTGCATCGCCTGCGCCCCTCGGGCGTTGCTGCCACGGGTGATCTCCGTCGCCTCTGGATCGCTTTCCAGATACCAGATGTCGATCTCGTCGCCCGGCTTGACGTTCCGGTATTCCCTCGCCGTCACCGTGCGCGTCCTGTCGAATGTTTCGCCGTCCCGGGTGGTGTAGTCGAGACCCAGCCAGTAGGTCACCGTGCTATCGCCATCGGAATCGGTGCTTTCGGTGGTGTATCTCTCCGTAACGCGCGCCACCGTCTGCAATCCTTCCGCATCGAAGCGCCGGGCCGCGTTGAAGGCCGATTGCCCGATCAACGACAGGACCAGCAAGACCACGCCGAGGATCAGCACGAACCAGCCGCCCATTTTCAGAAACAGGCGCAACATGGAAACGGGGGGCAATCTATCGGGGTCGCTCATGTCCACGATCCTGAGCCGATTGCGGGACCGAGCGCAAGGGGCCCGGCCATAACGCCTTTCCCTCGGCCCGGACATTCGCTATTCGGGGCGCGACCGAGACAACCCAGAAAATGCGGGGCCGCGACAGATGGCGATGGAAAAGACATTCGATGCGAAAGAAGCCGAAGGCCGCATCTATGACGCATGGGAAGACGCGGGCGCCTTCCGGGCCGGCGCGAATGCCGCCGAGGACGCCGAAACCTTCTGTATCATGATCCCGCCGCCCAATGTCACGGGCAGCCTGCACATGGGCCATGCCTTCAACAACACGCTGCAGGATATCCTGATACGCTGGCACCGGATGCGCGGGCATGACACGCTCTGGCAGCCGGGGCAGGACCACGCCGGCATCGCCACGCAGATGGTAGTGGAACGCAAACTGGCCGAAGAGGGCAACCAGTCGCGCCGCGAGATGGGGCGCGAGGCGTTTCTGGAAAAGGTCTGGGAATGGAAAACCCATTCCGGTGGCACGATCATCAACCAGTTGAAGCGTCTCGGCGCCTCCTGCGACTGGTCGCGCAACGCCTTCACCATGTCCGGCGCCCCCGGTGCGCCCGAGGGTGAGGAGGGCAATTTCCACGACGCGGTAATCAAGGTCTTCGTGGACATGTATCACAAGGGGCTGATCTATCGCGGCAAACGGCTGGTGAACTGGGATCCGCATTTCGAAACCGCCATCTCAGATCTCGAGGTCGAGAATATCGAGACGCCGGGGCACATGTGGCACTTCAAGTACCCGCTGGCGGGTGGCGAGACCTATACGTATGTCGAGCGCGACGAAGACGGAAATGTGGTGCTGGAAGAGGAGCGCGACTATATCTCGATCGCCACGACCCGACCCGAAACCATGCTCGGCGATGGCGCCGTGGCGGTTCACCCGTCGGATGAGCGTTACGCGCCAATCGTCGGCAAGCTCTGCGAAATTCCGGTCGGACCGAAAGAGCATCGGCGCATGATCCCGATCATCACCGACGACTATCCCGACCCGGATTTCGGCTCGGGCGCGGTGAAGATCACCGGTGCACATGATTTCAACGACTATGCCGTCGCCCGGCGCGGCGACATCCCGATGTACCGGCTGATGGATACAAAGGCGCATATGCGCGACGACGGACCCAGCTACGCCACATGTGCCGCCCGCGCGCAGGAGATTGCGAATGGCGCCGAGTTCACCATCGAGGAAGTGGACAAGCTGAACCTCGTTCCGGACGATCTGCGCGGGCTCGACCGGTTCGAGGCCCGCAATCGGGTGGTCGAACAGATCACCGGTGAAGGACTCGCGGTGGAAGTTGAGAATCATCAAGGAGAACTGGTTCCTTTTGTGGAAAACAAGCCGATCATGCAGCCTTTTGGTGATCGCTCGAAGGTCGTAATCGAACCCATGCTGACCGATCAGTGGTTCGTGGACACCGCCAAGATCGTGCGCCCCGCAATCGACGCCGTTCGCACGGGTGAGGTCAACATCATGCCCGAGGCCGACCGCAAGGTGTATTTCCACTGGCTGGAGAACATCGAGCCCTGGTGCATATCGCGCCAGCTCTGGTGGGGACATCAGATTCCCGTCTGGTACGGGTTCGACCTGTCCAGCCCCGGCTTTTATGACGACGAGGGCGATGGCACCCTCGACCTCGTCGAGATGCTGCGACTTCTGAACCAGGGCCATAACAGCTATCTGATGGAGTGCGCGGCGGATTTCGACGCGGTGACAGAGGCCTGGCACGACAAGCTCGCCGGTCTGCCGGTGCCGTTGCAGGCGATGCGGGTGGTTGAGGTCAAGTCGCATGACGAGGCATTGCACATTCTCGCCGAGAGCCTTGCCGAGTACACCGCAAGTCAGGACCCCACCCATCTCGTCTATCCGGTCTGGCAGGATCCGGACGTGCTCGACACCTGGTTTTCTTCCGGCCTCTGGCCCATCGGCACGCTGGGCTGGCCCGAGGAGACGCCCGAGCTGAAAAAATACTTCCCCACCAGCGTGTTGATCACGGGTTTTGACATCATCTTCTTCTGGGTCGCCCGGATGATGATGATGCAATATGCGGTGGTCGGGCAGCGCCCCTTCGATCATGTCTATGTGCACGCGCTCGTCCGCGACGAAAAGGGCAAGAAGATGTCGAAGTCGCTCGGCAACGTGCTCGACCCGCTGGAGTTGATCGAGGAGTACGGCGCCGACGCGGTTCGCTTCACGCTGACAGCCATGGCCGCCATGGGCCGCGACCTGAAGCTTTCGCAGCAACGCATTGCCGGATATCGCAATTTCGGCACCAAGCTGTGGAATGCCGCGCGCTTCGCCGAAATGAATGGCGCGACCGGATCGGACGGCAGGATTCCGCGGCCGAAAGCGACCGTAAACCGCTGGATTGTCGGCGAAACCACCAAAATCCGGCAGGTCGTCGATTCGTCGCTGGAGCAGTTCCGTTTCAATGACGCAGCCAACGCGCTTTACGGCTTCGTCTGGGGCAAGGTCTGCGATTGGTATGTGGAGTTTTCCAAACCGCTCCTGCTGGAGGGCGACGAGGCGACGAAGGCCGAGACGCAGGCAACCATGGCTTGGGTCATCGACCAGTGCCTGATCCTGCTGCATCCGATCATGCCCTTCATAACTGAAGAGTTGTGG
>JAUIBJ010000279.1 GCA_030428025.1 Alphaproteobacteria bacterium | reverse complement strand
CCCCCGGTTCGGGGGACCATTCCGGCCTGAGGAGTTGGCAATAGGGAATTGATTCCTCACAGCAAATCCGCGCCGTCCGGTGGGAAATCCGGTGCGCGAAAGGATGCGTGGCGTCCAACACGGCAGTGATGCCCTCCGCCGCGAGATACGCGCGAAACCCCTCGTCACCGCCGAACCCGCCATGGCGCGTGGGCAGGCCCGTGGGTTTGGGCGAGCGCGTGGCTCCGGCCAGCGAGGCGACCGCATCGACGTCTCGTGCGGCCAACTCCCGCGCCACCTGCTGCGCCTCGCCGGTGCCGGCCAGCAAGAGCAGCCTCATACCCCCGCCCTCGCCAGAATCGCGCCCTTTCGATCGGTCACCACGATATCGGTCGCCACCCCTTCGGGCAGCATCTCGCGCACCTGCGTCAGCGCCGATTCCGCCACCCATTTGGCGTAGCTTTCCCCCACCTCTTCAAGTACCTGAAGCGCGGTGTTCATGTAGGCTACATCGTCCGTCCCGAGCGCGCGCGCCAGCGCGTCAAAATCCACCTGGCTACGGCCCGAATGCAGGTCGCGCGCGCCTTGGGCGAGCTTGGTCAGCTTGCCGATGCCGCCGCCCACGGTAACGCGCGGCACCGGGTGCCTGGCCAGATATTTCAGCATCCCCCCGGCAAAATCGCCCATGTCCAGCATCGCGTGATCGGGCAGGCCATAAAACGCCTGCACCGCCTTTTCGCTGGTCGCCCCGGTGCAGCCGGCGACATGGGTCAGACCTTGTGCGCGGGCCACGTCGATGCCGCGATGGATCGAGGCGATCCAGGCCGCGCAGGAGAAGGGCCGCACGATGCCGGTGGTGCCCAGCACCGACAGCCCCCCCTTGATCCCAAGGCGCGGGTTCCATGTCTGCTGGGCCAGCGCCGCGCCGCCGGGGATGGATATCTCGATGCGCACATCGCCCGCCTGTCCCAGCCGCGCGGCCATCTCGGCCACAGTGTCCTGCATCATCTGCCGTGGCACGGGGTTGATCGCGGGCTCTCCGGGCGGAATGGGCAGGCCGGGCATTGTGACGGTGCCCACCCCCTCGCCCGCGGAGAAGACCACTCCGCCCGGCGAAGCCGAGACCCGCGCCTTCACCAGAGCGCCGTGGGTCACGTCCGGGTCGTCGCCCGCATCCTTTATGACGCCGGCTTCGGCCCAGCCCTCGCCCGCCGCCCAATGCGCCACGGCGAAATCGGGCCGCTCGCCGCGCGGCAGGGTGATGCGCACCCGCTCGGGCCGCCCCTCGCCCCAGAGCCCCATCAGCGCCGCCCGCGTGGCCGCGGTGGCGCAAGCGCCCGTGGTCCAGCCGCGGCGCAGGGGGGTGTCGGGTTTGCGGGCCATGTCAGCGGCGGACTATAGGCGCGCACTGGCAAGAGGCCAATCGCGAAAACACGCAAGAGGGATGTCGCTGCCGGGGGGGTGGCTGGTCGCGCCCGGCCTTTTCCGCCGGGCGTTTCAGGGGCATAACGGGCCAATGACCGACTCGCTTTCTCTTCCCGGCGGCCCCTGGCCCGTGCTCGAACCCGGCTGGGTCTGGCTCTGCGGAGCCGGGCCCGGCGATCCCGGGCTGATGACCCTGCACGCGGTGAATGCGCTCGTCCAGGCCGACGTGGTGATCTACGACGCGCTGGTCGAGCCGCGCATTCTCGACTGGGCGCCTCAGGCCGAGGCGATCTATGCCGGCAAGCGCGGCGGCAAGCCGTCGGCCGTTCAGCGCGACATCTCGCTGCGGCTGATCGAGTTGGCGCGCGCGGGCCGGCGGGTGCTGCGGCTGAAGGGGGGCGACCCCTTCGTGTTCGGGCGCGGCGGGGAAGAGGCGCAGACGCTGGTGCAGCACGGCGTACCCATCCGCATCATCCCCGGCATCAGCGCGGGCATCGGCGGTCTGGCCTATGCCGGCATCCCCGTCACCCACCGCGACGTCAACCAGTCGGTGACCTTCGTCACCGGGCATGACCAGTCCGGTCAAACGCCCTCCTCGCTCAACTGGAGGGCCATTGCCGAGGGCAGCCAGGTGATCGTGATCTACATGGGCATGAAACATGCCGAGCAGATTTCGGGCGCCCTGATGGCGGCGGGCCGGCCGTCGGAGGAGCCCTGCGCCGTGGTCACATCCGCCACCACCGGCGATCAGCAGGTGCTGGAGACGACGCTTGCGGCGCTCGCCGGCGATATCGCGGCGAGCGGACTGGAGCCGCCGGCGATTCTCTGCATCGGACGATCGGTGCTGATGCGCCAGGTGCTCGACTGGCAGGGGATGCTGAAGGGCGAGGCGCCCCGCAACCTCGACCCGCTCGACCGGGGGCGCCCGGCCGAGGCGTCTTGACGTTCCGTAGACGTGTTTGGGGGCGCTGCCCCTTTCCCGGATTTCATCCGGGACTCCCCCGGAGTATGTCGGGCAAGATAAAGAGGATGGCGTGGGCACGGGGCTGATTGTCGCCGCCCCCTCCTCGGGCGCGGGCAAGACCACGGTGACGCTGGCGCTGCTGCGATGTCTCACACGAGCGGGCGTGACGGTGCGGGGGGCGAAATCGGGCCCCGACTATATCGACCCGCGCTTTCACGAGGCGGCCTGTGACGAACCTTGTGTGAATCTCGATGCCTGGGCGATGGCGCCGGAGCGGCTGCGGGCGCTGGCGGCGGGCGATGGGCTTCTGGTGATCGAAGGGTCGATGGGGCTGTTCGACGGCGCACCGCCCGACGGGCGTGGTGCGGTGGCCGATCTGGCCCGAGGTCTGCGCCTGCCGGTTGTTTTGGTGGTGGATGCCGGTCGCATGGCGGGGTCCGTGGCGCCTCTGGTGGCCGGATTCGCCAGGTTCGACAGAGAGGTGCGGGTGGCCGGCGTGATCCTCAACAATCTTGGCAGCCCCCGGCACGAGGCAATGCTGCGGCGGGCACTCGCGCCCTCGGGCCTACCGGTATTGGCGGCGCTGCGGCGGGACAGGGCGCTGTCTCTGCCCTCGCGGCATCTGGGGCTGGTGCAGGCGG
The DNA here is from genome assembly GCA_030428025.1 of Alphaproteobacteria bacterium. Classification (GTDB taxonomy): domain Bacteria; phylum Pseudomonadota; class Alphaproteobacteria; order Rhodobacterales; family Rhodobacteraceae; genus Roseovarius. The sequence goes on along the minus strand of JAUIBJ010000279.1, from coordinate 2,599 downwards.
GAGAGCGCGAAGGGCTCGACGCCTTCATCGAAGCGGCGGCGGAAGCGCTGGCCGAGACGCTCGACTTGGAGGCGCTGCTGACACTGGCCCGCCCCCTTCCCGAGGCGGATACGGCGGCCAGGCTTGACCCGCCAGCGCAGGTGATCGCGGTGGCGCGGGACAAGGCCTTCGCCTTCGCCTATCCGCATATGCTTGACGACTGGCGCGCGCTTGGGGCGGAGATACGGTTTTTCTCGCCCTTGAAGGACGAGCCGGTGCCGGAGGCCGGTTTCGTCTTTCTTCCGGGCGGCTATCCGGAACTGCATGCGGGCCGGCTTGCAGGTGCCGAAATCTTTCTCCACAGCCTGAAACATGCCGCACAGAGCGCTGATGTATATGGAGAATGTGGCGGATACATGGTGCTGGGCGAGAGCCTGACGGATGCAGAGGGCAACCGCCATGCGATGGCCGGGCTGCTTGGGCTCGAGACCTCCTTCGCCACGCGCCGGCTGCATCTGGGCTATCGCCGGCTCACGCCGCTTGGCGGGCCGTTCACCTGCCAGCTCGCGGGACACGAGTTCCATTATGCCACCACCCTGCGGGCCGAGGGCGACGTGCTGTTCGAAGCCCGGGATGCCGAAGGCACGGTTCTGCCCGACATGGGCCTGCGCCGGGGTCGCGTCACCGGCAGTTTCGCCCATGTGATCGACGCGGCCCCGCCCGGCTGAGGGCTCCTTGACGCCGGCTCTTGCCAATCTGAACGCCGCGGTTTAGCACCGCTTCCATGACCGACGCAGCCCTTCCCCAAAGCGACAGCCGAGCCCGCCGCAACGTCCTCGTTCTGGTGCTGGCGCAGGGTTTTCTGGGCTCTCAGATGGCGATGATCTTCGTCGTCGGCGGGCTGGCCGGTCAATCGCTGGCCAGCAATGTCTGTTTCGCCACGCTGCCCATATCGCTGATCGTCCTGGGCTCGATGGTCTCGGCCACGCCGCTCAGCTGGACGATGCAGCGCTTGGGCCGTCGCGCGGGCTTTCTTATCGGTGCGGGCATCGGCGCGGCGGGCGCGGCGGTGGCGGCCTGGGGGTTATATGCCGCCTCTTTCCCCGTCTACCTGCTAGGCAGCTTCATGTCGGGCGCCTACATGTCGGCACAGGGCTTTTACCGATTTGCCGCTGCCGATACCGCCAGCGAGGAATTTCGCCCCCGTGCGATCTCCTACGTGATGGCCGGGGGACTGGCCAGCGCCGTGATCGGGCCGCAGCTGGTCAAGCTGACAGCCGAGGCGATGGTGATCCCGTTCCTGGGCACCTATCTGGCGGTGATCGCACTCAATGTCGTGGGCGCACTGCTGTTCTTTTTCCTCGACATCCCCCGACCGCCCAAGCCTGGCGATGACGCGCCGCGCGGGCGCAGCCGGTGGGAGTTGCTGACCACGCCGCGCATCGCCGTGGCCGTGATCTGCGCCACCGTGTCCTATGCGCTGATGAACCTGGTGATGACCTCGACGCCGCTGGCGGTGGTGGGCTGCGGCTTTTCCACCGGCAATGCCGCCGATATCGTCACAGGTCACGTTCTGGCGATGTTCGCGCCCTCGCTCTTCACCGGGCATCTGATCGCCCGCTTCGGAGTGGAGAAGATCGTGGGGCTGGGCCTCGTGATCCTCGCCGGCGCCGGTGCGGTGGCACTACAGGGGGTGGAGCTGGAGAATTTCTTTCTCGCGCTGATCCTCTTGGGGTTGGGCTGGAATTTCGGCTTCATCGGGGCGACAACGATGCTCGCGGGTGCGCATGCGCCGCATGAGCGCGGACGGATGCAGGGGCTCAACGATCTTATCGTCTTCGGCGGCGTGACGGCGGCCTCGCTCGCCTCGGGCGGGCTGATGAACTGCGCCGGCGGCACACCCGAGGCCGGCTGGGCCTCGGTCAACCTCGCCATGATCCCCTTCCTGACGCTGGCGGGCGGGGCGTTGATCTGGCTGGCGCTCCGGCCCCGCGACGCGTGACGCCCCGCCGGGGAACGCAACCGTCGTTTCGGCGTTCGGTCACTGAAGGCGAGCGGAGAGCGGAATACGGCGGGGAACGCAAATGCAGGGGAAGGCAGCAGAAACCACCCGGACGGGCCGCATATGCGTGCTCGTCAATGCCAAATCCGGCAAGCGCGACACCGAGGACGCGCCCGGCCGGATCCGCGCGGCGCTGGCCCGATACGCGCCGGAGGCCGAGTTGCGCCTTCTCGAACGCGGTTCGGACATCCTGCCAGAAACGCGCAAGGCGGTGGCCGAGGGCGCCGAAATGGTGGTGGCCGCCGGCGGCGACGGCACGGTTTGCGCCGTGGCCGGCGAGTTGCAGGGCACCGGGGTGACCATGGGCATCCTGCCGCTCGGCACGTTTAACTATTTCGCCCGCTCGCTGGACATCCCCACCGAAATCCCCGAGGCCGTGCAGCTTCTGACCCGGGGCGCGCGCCGCCCGGTCCGGCTGGCCGAGATCAACGGGCAGATCTTCCTCAACAATGCCAGCCTCGGCGCCTATCCCGCGATCCTGAAGACGCGCGAGGACGTCTATCGCAAATGGGGGCGCCGCCGCATCGTCGCCTATTGGTCGGTTCTGATCACGCTTGT
>JAUIBJ010000278.1 GCA_030428025.1 Alphaproteobacteria bacterium | reverse complement strand
GTCGCAGGTGGCTTCATTGCGTTCGCAGGCCCCGAGCGACCGCAGATAGGCGCTTTCCAGAAGGGAATCGAGAAGCGGGCGCGACTCCGACAGGGGGAAGCCGGTATAGATCTTCGATTTGGCGGCGATAATGACCAAAAAGAGGTTGCGGATCAGATCGTAATTGGGGTGGGTGGACGACACATGGTTGGCTTCCAGCGTAGCCTCGAGCAGCGGTGTCAGATCGGCCTCTTCCGGCAGGTTCGGTGTGGTTGCGATGCTGATGAACCCGTTTGCATTGGATCCCGGGGCGCCAAGGGTGCTGACGGCGTTTTGGACGGCTTCCGTCATCATCTTCAAAGGCGCCGGCGGGTCGGAGTCGGAGGAAGACGACGACGTGTCATCGTCGTAGTCGTAGTCGTCGTAGTAGTCGTCCCAGTAGTCGTCGTCATCATCATCGTCGGTGCAGCCGGCCAGCGCCAGCAAGGCCGACGCGGCCGCGCCGAGCAGCACGTCTCGCCGCGACAGGGATGGGCAAGAAAAAAGCATTTTGCGCATGTCAGTCTCCCACATGGTAAGCCGAGGCTCATGATGCGCTTGGCGCCGAGGCAAATTGCCGTTGCAGCTCCCGCTCAGTCTGGCGAGGAAAAGCCCCACCATGCCGTGACCCAGTCGGGCGCGCCGCCGGGCGATCCGGGTGTCTTGAACTTGGTGGTGATGTCGCTGTTGCAGGTCGGCATGTTGCGTTCGCATTCGCCCAGGGCGCTGTCATAGGCTCTTTCCAGCACAGGCTCGGCGAGCGCCTTCAGCTCTGCCAGTTCGTCCACGGTTTTCCGGCTGCCCGTGACCGAGGCGACGCCCAGCGTGTAAAGCTCGCGGATGACCTCGTAGTTCCGATGGCGCGCCGAAATTCCCGCCTGTCCGAGAAGATCATCGACATGTTCCTCGGGTGTCGCGCCGAAGGGCTTGACGGAGAAGCGCACGCGCTTGGTGGCGCCCAGGGTGACGGCCGCGTTGTTGAGCGCGTGCCAGAAGTCCTGAAGGGCGAGGTTGCTGGCAAGGCGCGGCCCGGATGGCTCCGGGGAAATCACCGCCGGCACCACCTCTTCCTGCTGGGCGAAGCAGCCGGCCAGCAAGGCTGCTCCGGTCAGGGTCGCTGTGCCAAGGAGCAGGCGGCGGCGGGAGAGCCGGATCGGCAAAACGGCGGCCTCGATCATGGCAGGCTCACGATATAGCTGAACTCGATCGAGGTGCGGTCGCCCGAGAAGGAGGGCGTGTTGGCCGAATAGCTGTCATGCTTGATCACCGCCTGCAGGGCGCGGCGGTGGTCCAGCGGCTTGAGGATGGCGGCCGAAAGCCCCAGAACCTGCTGGCTGGTGCGCGGGGCGGGCATGAAGATCGGCACCGCATAGTTGAAGCCGGTGGTATAGTCGCGGTCGGAATAGCTGACCCCGAAGGTGCCGAAATAGGCCCGGCCCAGATGCATCTCGGCCTCGGCGAAGAGCTTGTAGCCATCGAACTGGTAATCGGTGCCCACGGAGTCGTTGCTCTGATACGCCGCGCCGAGGGTGACCGCGCGCGACGAGACCGGCTTGTAACGCCAGGAGAAGCCCGCCTCATAATATTCGCCGTCGCGGTTGGAGGTGGGGGCGAAGGGGAAGAAGACGTCGAAATCGTTGTCGGCATAGAGCAGATGGCCGCTGAATGTCGTCCTGGAACTGGCCTTGTAGGCCGCGTCGAAGCGCAGCTGATGGCTCTTGAGCCCGATCGCCTGAATGGCCGGTCCTTCCTCGAGGCGGTAGCCATAGCTGGGTGTCAGCGTCAGCGACCGACCGTCGCCCAGCGGAATGCGATGGGTCAGGAAGATCTTGGGATGGATCACGTAGCGGGTGTAGTCGCTGGGGTCGTTCGCCCCGGCGAACGCGAAGGCCGGGTGCTGATCGTTGAAATAGTTCACGCCGCTGATCTCTCCGGCGATGCCCCAGGAGGTATAGGCGCTGATCGGCCGGACGAAGGCGCCGTTGAAGGCAAAGGCGATATAGGTGGAATCGCGCTTGGCCCCGGCCGGCCAGAACGGCGGCAGGTCGGGCGCCAGAACGACATTGCTGTCCCAGCCGATGGAAAAGGTCAGCGTGCCGTTCACCGGGCTTGTCGAGAACGGGTTGGAATAGACCCCTCCCGGCGCCTCGGCGGTTTCAAAGTCGGCTGCCGCCTGCGTGCCGATTGAGACGCCCAGCATAGCAGCGCAAAGCGCAAGTTTTCGTAAAATGTTCATCTGCTTTCCCCACAAAGCAGTTTCAGGTTACGTAACGGAAAGCCGGATGCAAATGTCGTTTTCATGTCAGGGCAAAACGTGGCCAATATACCACTGAATCGAACTGCCGGCTTTCCTTTGGCGGCATGCTGGCCTATACGAAGGCAATGGGGGACGAAGAGGCAGAATGACAAAAGAAAAGACCCGGTTCCGCATCAAGACCATCACCGAGACAGACGAACTGGCCGAATTCTGCGCCCGTGCCGCGTTCTGCGATTATGTGACCGTCGATACGGAATTCCTGCGCGAGCGTAGCTACTATTCCAAGCTCTGTTTGGTGCAACTCGCCATTCCGGCAGGCGAGGCGGAGGGCGAGGACGCGGTTCTGGTCGACCCGATCGCGGGGGATCTGTCGCTGGCCCCGCTCTACGAGCTGTTCCGCGACCCCTCGGTGGTCAAGGTCTTCCATGCCGCGCGGCAGGATCTGGAGATTTTCTTCGTCGATGCCGGCGTGATTCCGGCGCCGCTGTTCGACACCCAGGTGGCGGCGATGGTCTGCGGCTTCGGCGAACAGGTGGGGTACGAGACCCTGGTGCGGCGGATCGCGCGGCAGTCGCTGGACAAGACCTCGCGCTTCACCGACTGGTCTCGTCGGCCGCTGACCGAGGCGCAGCAGAAATACGCGCTGGCCGACGTCACCCATCTGCGGGCGATCTACGAGCATCTGGCCGCCCGGCTTGCCGAGACGGGGCGCGAGAAATGGGTGGCGGAGGAGATGGAGATCCTTTCCGATCCGGAAACCTACATCATCCGCCCCGAGGAAGCCTGGAAGCGGGTCAAGACGCGCAACGGATCGGGCCGGTTCCTGGCCGTGGTGCGCGAACTGGCCCAGTTCCGCGAGGCCTATGCCCAGTCGCGCAACATCCCCCGCAGCCGGGTCTTCAAGGACGACGCACTGGTCGAACTGGCCTCGACCAGGCCGGTCACGCCGCAGGACCTGTCGCGTTCGCGGCTGCTCTTGCGCGAGGCGCGGAGGGGCGAGATCGCCGATGGCATCCTGAAGGCGGTGGAAGCCGGAACGAACTGCCCACAGGAGGATTTGCCGCAGCCCGACCGCAGCCGCGAGAAGCTGCAGGTCAACCCGGCGCTGGCCGATCTGCTGCGGGTGCTTCTGAAGGCCAAGACCGAGGATTTCGGCGTCGCTTCCAAGCTAATTGCCAGCGCCGCCGATCTCGACGCGATTTCGGCCGGTGAACGCGACGTGCCGGCGCTGAAGGGCTGGCGCAACGAGGTCTTCGGCCGCGATGCGATGCGGCTCTGCGAGGGCCGGGTCGGGCTGGCGGCCAATGGCCGGACAATCGTGACGGTCGAACTCTAGCGCGGGTCAGCGGCGCTGGCTGGTGCGCACGTTGCGGCGGGCGATCACGCGAATCGTCTTGATCTTTTCCAGTTCCAGATTGCTCAGCGCATCGGCGGCCTGGATCCGGCGCAGATGCTCGGGGCCCTGATAGGTGTTGATCGGCTGCATCGCCAGGAATTCGTAGGTCAGCACGCCGTTCACCGGCTCGCCGTCGCCCAGGGGCAGAAGGCGCACGTCGAAGGCGCCCTGACGGGCCGAGATGCCCGTGGCGCGGACGATGGCGCCGGTGGCGGTGCGTTCGATCTCCAGCGAGGTCACCTGGTCGATCAGCGTGCCTTCGTAGATCACTTCCTTCTTGCGGTCGAAGATGCTGCCGCCATCGACCACGACCTTGCGGTTGGCGGCCACGATCTTGGACTGGTTGCGCTCGCCGATCAGGGGGTTGACCTGTTGCACCTGACCATCGACGGTGGTCACCGTCCGCGTCTCGACCTTGGTCGAGGTGGAGCGGCCGAACCAGTTGGCCGGATTGAGCCGCGACTCGCGCAGGCCGCCGCCGCAGGCCGAAAGAAGCAGGGTCGAGAGGATCAGGGCGACGACAGTGAACCGCATGCGCGAAACCTTTCCTTGGCTTTCCGCCTGTTATCGCAATTGTCCGCGCATGAAAAGCGTCCTTGGGGCTGGACGATGCGCAAATCCCTGCCTAGGTGTCTGGGCAGACGGAAGAAAAGGAACCGGACCTTGGCCAGCGAGGCATTCGAGGAGATTGTCGAGGACTTCGAATTCCTCGACGACTGGGAAGACCGCTACCGCTACGTTATCGACCGTGGCCGCGCGATGGAGGCGCTTGACGAGGCGCTGAAAGTGCCGGCCACCAAGGTCGAGGGCTGCGCCAGCCAGGTCTGGCTGCACCCGCGGATCGAGAACGGCACCTTCAGTTTCGAAGGCGACAGCGACGCGATGATCGTGCGCGGGTTGATCGCGGTGCTGAAGGCGCTCTATAACGGCACGGCCGTGCAGGAGGTGCCGAAGATCGACGCGCAGGCGGAACTGGCCCGGCTGGGACTGAACGATCATCTCTCATCGCAACGCTCGAACGGGCTGCGGGCGATGGTTGAGCGGATCCGCGGTGTGGCGGCGGAGGCGGCCTGAGGCGGGCCGGGCAGGGGGCGCTGCCCCCGTCTTGCGGCGCCGCGACGCCCCCGGAATATGTCGGGCAAGACGAATGGGCCGGAGTCAGGCGCGGGCGGCCAGCGCGTTTTCCAGATCGCCATAACCGGTGAAGCGGTACTCGTAATCGAGGCCCAACCGCGCGGCGCAGTCGCGGGCCTTTTCTTCCAGCGACGGGTCCTTCGTCTGCGCCTGATAGACCAGCTTGGTGTAATTGCCGAAGAGCATGTCACGCAGTTCCGGGTGGCGATCGAGCCCCATGGGCTTCCAGACGAAGGCGTCGAATTGCTTGACCAGGAAGTCGGTGAGGAAGAAGGCGGTCAGATCGTCGTCGCCATTGGCGGCGAAAGCCTCGTTGCCCTCGAAGAAGGAATAGCAATGCGGGCCTTCGACCATCGCCACGCCCAGCTGGTCGCATTTGGCCTTGAGCAGACCGCCGGTTCCGCAATCGGCATAGACCACGAAGATGTCCTCATAGGCGTCGCGGTTGGCCCGCACCGTCTCTTCCACGGCTTCGGTGATCTTATCGGGCGTCAGGTGGTACTTGGCCGGAAGGCATTGCAGCACCATGTGATCCCAGCCATTGGCGCGCTTGAGTGCCAGAATCTCGCGTGCCAGCGCCCCGCAGGCCACAAGCAGGATGCGGCCCTTGCCCCTGCCGGCCTCGGCAAAGCCGGCTTCGGTCAGTGTGCTGTCACTCGGCAGGTCCGTCATGGCGCCCTCCAAAAAAAACGGCCCGCAACCGGGGCGGGCCGTCGAATAACCGTTCCGAAGACAGCTCAGCCCGTGGCGCCCTGGTTGTGCTTCCGGCCCACCAGATCCTTGGCGGTTTCCACCGCAACGGCGGCGTCGCGGCAATAGGCATCGGCCCCGATCGCCTTGC
>JAUIBJ010000277.1 GCA_030428025.1 Alphaproteobacteria bacterium | reverse complement strand
TGCCGTGTCCGCGCGTCATCCCGCGCGGCCTTCATGGGCAGACCCGAGCCGTCGGGGCGGTTGCCCCTTCACCCCGGCTTCACCGGGGCCGGAACAGCGTGGAGGAGGTCGGCAGGGAAGCTATTTGTCTCGCGATGCAAAGGCGGCTTTGCCGCCGGCGGAAATAGGTTCCCTGCCGACCTTGCAGGGGCAACCGCTTTGACGGCCTGCCCATCTCTTGAAGGCCGCGCAGGGCTGACGGGTGGATGCGCAAGGCCCGGGATGGGGTGAGGACGACGATCCAGAGCCACGACTGGGATGCAGCCCCCTGCCCCGCACTCCCAGACCCCCCTGCGCGATGCAGCTCAGCTGAGCAGGCGATTCCGATCCTCCGGCCCGATCTGACCTGCCAGATGCCGGCGTAGCGCGTCTTTGCCGTTCGCCCGAAGATCATCGTTGAAATCCCCGAGAAGCGGTTCCAGCACCCGCACGGGCACCCCGACCTCGGTGGCTCTGGCGCTCAACCTCTCTGCCGCGCGTTGCCCGGCCGGATCGCGGTCGATCGCGATGTAGAGGCGCTGGAGCCCCTCCGGCAGCAGGGCCGCCCCGAGGTGACCGGACGAGAGTGCCGCCCAGACGGGCAGACCTGGGATCGCCTCGGACAGGGACAGCATGGTTTCGATGCCTTCACCGACGACGAGGATGTCGTCCTCCGGGCTCAGCCTGACAGCATTGCCGAGGAGGTGACCCATAGCCCGACGCTGCGGATTCACTGCCGCCTTCCCCTGCCCGTCAGGCGCCAGCCAGGTACGATGAACGCCCTGCACGGCCCCGGCCGCATCGGTAACCGCCGCGATCATCGCAGGTCTGGGGATGCTCCGGGTCTGCCCCTCTTCCCGATGCCAGCACTTCGGGTGGAAGCGTAAGGCGCCGTTCGCCCCGAATTGGGTGATGCCTCGGGAACGGAGGTAGGTCTCGGCAAGCGTGCCCGTGATCGGTTTAGAGGCCGCGAACAAACGCGACGCGGCCGCTGGTGTCCCCCCCGGGCACTTGGTCTTCCTCGGACCGGCCGTTTCAAGGAGAACTGACTGCGGACGGCCAAGATGTGCTCGGGCCTCGGCGAGAAGGTCGGGGAAGCGCGTGATCCCCGTCCGGGCGCGGATGATGTCCAGGAGATCGCCATGCTCGCCTGTGGCCCCATCCGTAAACTTGCCCGCTGCCCCTGGTCCCGACGCAGGGCCTGTCAGCCGCACGAAGAGCGACCGACCGGGGTTGTTCCGCAGATCGCCGACGATCCAGTAGGATCCTTCCCGCCGTCCGGCGGGAAGGTAAGCACGACAGACGCCTTCGGCATTTTCAGCCAGATCGCGCACAAGGTCTTCGGTCTCGGAATACATGAGTCAACAGCCTCCTCGATCATGTAGACTTGCGACAGGACAACGTGCAAGCAGGCGATCCAGTATCGCGATGCCATCGGCGCAGGTCGGGCAGAACAGCCGCAGCTTCCAGCTGATGATCTCCGTGAAGAAGCCATCGGCCTTGAGCCGGTCCTTGGCTGCCTCTGAGAAGCCCGAGAGTTCGATCCGGTTCACGCCCATGACACGGGAGCGGTGCAACTCCATCCCTTCGGCCAAGCGCACCACAGTCTTTCCCTCCAGAACAAGGGCATGGACCTGCGCCGCCGAGAGCTCCGGCGCGTCATTCGCAAGCGTTTTGGCGACCCAGGCGGGCGAGACGCAGCGCCCGATGATACGCTGCCCGTCATCGGCCTGCAGGCGATAAACCCGGGTCTCGTCCTGGGGGAGCTGCTTCCAGATCGGCAACAGGAGGCCAGCCACGATGTGCAGCGTGGTTTCCCAGAACTCCGGCACCTCGGCCAGTTCCCCGGTCCAGGCTGCGGAGAAGGCCGCGCGGTCGGCTTCCAGCCAATGCGTGTCCTCCATGATCCTCGCCGGGACTGTGCTGGCATCAAGCGGGCGGATCAGGTGCAGGCGCGGCTCGATGGTCCCATCGTCCAGCATGTGACTGGTGGCGGGAACCTGCACGGCAGCCCGGCCCGAACGACTGTTGACCAGTAGGCGTGCTTTCGGGTCATCCAGCCAGTCGAGCGCATCCGCGAGCGAGGTCGGCGTGTTGCGGCGCTTTTCCGCGATGGTGAGAAGCTGGGTTTCTGCGCCGGAGCCCGGATGGGTGTAGATGACCTGTGCGTCGGTCACCCGAAAGCTCTCAGCACGGAGTGTCTCGAGCCCGAGGTCGTAGATCCCGGCGGCGATGGCCCCCTCGATCCGCGCATCCAGGAGTTCCTCGAAGGCCGCGAACAGCACGGCCTGCATGTCGATCGTCAGTGCCAGCAGGCGATTGAGGAAGGTCGTGATCGGCGGCAGGTCGTCCTTCAACCCATTGTCATCGGTGAGCTCAAGGCCAGTGGCATCCTCGAAGGCCCCGAGCGAGCAGCCCGCCAGATCGCCGCGATAGATGCGGCGGTAAAGCTGGCGCAGGGCGTCGCGGGCATAAGGAGACTCGAGATTGTCCTCGGGCCGGAACAACCCCTGCCCGCCGGTCTGGCGCTGGCCGCGCGTGATGGCCCCGAGCGTGTCGAGACGGCGCGCAATGGTCGACAGGAACCGCTTCTCCGCCTTCACATCGGTGGCCACCGGCCGGAAGAGCGGCGGCTGCGCCTGATTGGTCCGGTTGGTGCGGCCAAGCCCCTGGATCGCCGCATCTGCCTTCCAGCCGGGTTCCAGGAGGTAGTGGACCCGCAGGCGCTGGTTCTTCGCCCCAAGATCGGCGTGATAGCTGCGCCCGGTGCCGCCGGCATCCGAGAAGATCAGGATCCGCTTTTGATCATCCATGAAAGCTTGGGTCTCAGCGAGGTTTGCTGATCCAGCCCGGTTCTCCACCACGAGCCGTGCCGAATGCCCTTCGCCCTTCCGCACGATGCGCCGCGAGCGCCCTGTGACTTCGGCCACGAGATCGGTGCCGAAGCGCTGGACGATCTGGTCGAGCGCACCCGGCACCGGCGGTAGTGAAGCCAGATGCTCGATGAGCGCATCGCGCCTGCGGGCGGCCTCGCGGCATTCGACCGGTTGGCCGTCTCGCGTGACGGGGCGCGACGAGAGGTTGCCCTCGCTGTCGGTGAAAGGCTCGTAGAGCTGCACCGGGAAGGAATGGGCGAGGTAATCCAGGACGTATTCCCTGGGCGTGACGTCACAGCGGATATCACTCCATTCGTCAGTCGGGATTTCCGTCAGGCGCCGCTCCATCAGTGCCTCACCCGTCGAGACGATCTGGATGACCGCCGCATGACCCGCAGCCAGATCAGCATCGATGCTGGAAATCAGCGTGGGGGTCTTCATCGAGGTGAGCAAATGGCCGAAGAAGCGCTGCTTGGCGCTCTCGAAGGCTGACCGCGCAGCGGATTTCGCCTGGCGGTTCAGCGTGCCCGACCCGCTCGACCCGTCGGCCGCGCCGGAAATGTTCGCCGCCTCCAGCGCCGCGGTCAGGTTGTTGTGGATGATGGCGAAGGCCCCGGCATAGGCATCGTAAATGCCGCGCTGCTCGAGGCTGAGCGCGTGTTCCAGCATCTCGTATTCGACGCCGTCGTAGGAGAGCGACCGCGCCGTGTAGAGACCGAGCGCCCGGAGGTCGCGGGCCAGAACCTCCATCGCCGCGACACCGCCAGCCTCGATGGCTTCCACGAATTCCGACCGGGTTGCGAAGGGGAGTGAAGGATGGTGCCCCAAAGGGGCAGGCGAAGCTCCAGTGGAGCTTTGCCAATCCTGAACGCCCGGAGCGCAAGCGGAGGGCCCCCCGCCCCAAAGCCCTAGCCGCTGCGCGTAGGCGAGGTTGTGGACCGTCGTCGCGCCCGTGGCCGAGACATAGACCACGCGCGCATTCGGAAGTTTGTGCTGCAGGCGCAGGCCCGCCCTGCCCTGCTGCGAGGCCATGGTATCGCCCCGCTCGCCTTTGCCCCCGGCAGCATTCGCCATGGCATGGCTTTCGTCGAAGAGGATCACCCCGTCGAAATCCGCCCCGAGCCAGTCGACGATCTGGTCGACGCGGGATTTCTTCCCGCCACGTTCTTCCGAGCGCAGCGTCGCATAGGTGGTGAAGAGAATGCCCTCAGTCAGCGGGATGTCGCGGCCTTGCGCGAAGCGCGAGAGCGGCGTGACCAGAAGCCGCTCCTGCCCGAGCGCCGACCAGTCGCGCTGCGCATCCTCGAGGAGCTTGTCGCTCTTCGAGATCCACAGCGCCCTGCGGCGGCCTTGGCACCAGTTGTCGAGCAGGATCCCAGCCGACTGGCGGCCCTTGCCCGCACCGGTGCCATCGCCAAGGAAGAAACCCCGGCGGAAGCGGACGGCGTCAGCGGCATCCTCAGGTGCGGCCGAGACCATATCGCCGGTTTCATCGACGGTCCAAGACCCCGCGAGGTATGCGCCGTGGGCTTCGCCGGTGTAAATCACGGTCTCAAGCTGCGCGTCGGACAGCAGGCCGTCGCGCAGGATGGTCGCGGGAAGCTTGGGGCGGTAGCTGGGTTTCGGCGGTGCGACCGAGGCCATGGCCGCGGATTGCACAAGCTTGGTCGGGTGTTGGGCCGCGCCCGGGATCTCGATCGCCTGCAAACGGAAGGTCTCGTAGATCGCGTCGGACAGGCGTGTCGCATCTTCGTCCTCGGCGGCGTCGCGGAGAGCGTAGTCCAGTTCCTCGGCCTCAATCGGTGTGTCTGGTTTCGCCGGTTGAGCTGCGGAGGTCGCGCGCGATCGGCTAACGGGTTTGCGTGTGATGAGGGCAGGATTTCCCGGGAGGGGGAATGAGCTGCCCTGGCCTGCCGACGCGGCATGATCCAGTTCGAGACGCGGCGGAACCTCGGTCACGATTCTGGACAGAAGATGCGCTGCGTCAGGGGACATCGGCTGGCGCAGGTCGGCGGTGATGCCGCCCGGCTCGCCGCCGCGGCATTTATCGAAGACAGACATCCGCGTCTCGAAGCTGGTGCCGTGCTTGGCGAAAGCCGCGCCCGACACGGCACCCGTGAAGACGAGATTGGCCGTCTCGGTCAGACGGCCGAAGGTCTCGGCCCAGGCAGGCGCATCCGGCGCGAAACCGGCTCCGGTAATGGCGACGAGCCGACCGCCGGGGGCCAGACGCGCGAGGGCCGAGCGCAAATGCCGCGCCGTCGCCTCGGTCGTCCGACCATCTACATGGGCCACCGCCGAGAAAGGCGGGTTCATCAGGATGACGCTTGGACGGACGCTCGCGTCCAAATGATCGTCGATCTGCGCGGCGTCAAAGGTCGTGACGGGCCGCCCTAGAAAGAGGAGTCGCAGAAGATCGGCGCGGGTGTCGGCCAGCTCGTTCAGAGCAAGTCTGCCGCCTGCGATCTCGGCGAGGATCGCGAGAAGCCCGGTCCCGGCAGACGGCTCCAGGACAAGATCACGGGGCGTGATCTGTGCTGCCGCCACAGCCGCGAGCCCCATGGGCAACGGCGTCGAGAATTGCTGAAACCGCTCCATCTCTTCCGACCGCCGGGTGTGCGTGGGCAAGAGACCTGCCACCTTGGCGAGGATCGGCAAGAGCGCCGCGGGCGAGCCGGCACGCGCAAGCAGCGCCCGACCGAACTTTCGCAGAAAGAGGATCAGCGCCACCTCGCCCGCCTCATAGGCGAGCTTCCAG
>JAUIBJ010000276.1 GCA_030428025.1 Alphaproteobacteria bacterium | reverse complement strand
AAGGCGGCCTGACCTTCCGCGCCCGCTTCGGGGTGGAACGCGACGGCGAGAACCTGCTGGCCGATGGCGTCTACTCCGTCGGATCGGAAATTCAGGACGGCTACCCCGAGTTCACCATGCAGATGCTAATGGATCTCGGCTGGGACGGCGACCTGACCGACGAGGAGCGTTCTGCGATCGACGCGGTGGCCGGGCCCAAGACCAACTGGAAGACCGACCTCTCGGGCGGCATCCAGCGGGTCGCCATCAAGCACGGCTGCGCGCCCTTCGGCAATGCCAAGGCCCGCGCCGTGGTGTGGACCTTCCCCGATCCCGTTCCGGTTCACCGCGAGCCGCTCTATACCAACCGGCGCGATCTGGTAGCCGACTATCCCACCTACGAGGACCGGAAGTTCTATCGCCTGCCGACGATGTACGCATCGATCCAGAAGCAGGATTTCTCGAAGGACTATCCGATCATCCTCACCTCCGGCCGTCTGGTCGAATACGAGGGCGGGGGCGACGAGACGCGCTCGAACCCGTGGCTGGCCGAACTGCAGCAGGACATGTTCGTCGAGATCCATCCGCGCGACGCCAACAATATCGGCGTGCGGGATGGCGCACAGGTCTGGGTCGAAGGGCCCGAGGGCGGCAAGGTCAAGGTCATGGCGATGGTGACCGAGCGGGTGGGCGAAGGCGTGGCCTTCATGCCCTTCCATTTCGGCGGCCATTTCCAGGGCGAGGACCAGCGGAGCAAGTACCCCGAAGGGGCGGATCCGTATGTGCTGGGGGAATCCTCCAACACGGCCCAGACCTATGGCTACGACTCGGTCACCCAGATGCAGGAGACCAAGGCGACTCTCTGCAAGATCATGCCAGCGTAAGGAGGAAAGAGAATGGCTAGAGCGAAGTTTCTCTGCGACGCCGAGCGCTGCATCGAGTGCAACGCCTGCGTCACCGCGTGCAAGAACGAGCACGAAGTGCCTTGGGGGATCAACCGCCGCCGGGTGGTGACGATCCAGGACGGCAAACCGGGCGAACGCTCGATTTCCGTGGCCTGCATGCACTGTTCGGACGCGCCCTGCATGGCCGTCTGTCCGGTCGACTGCTTCTATCAGAACGAGGAAGGGGTCGTGCTGCATTCCAAGGATCTGTGCATCGGCTGCGGCTACTGCTTCTATGCGTGCCCCTTCGGCGCGCCGCAGTTCCCTCAGGCGGGCAATTTCGGATCCCGCGGCAAGATGGACAAGTGCACCTTCTGCGCCGGCGGCCCGGAAGAGAACAACTCGACGGCCGAGTTCGCCAAATACGGGCGCAACCGGATCGCCGAGGGCAAGTTGCCGATCTGCGCGGAAATGTGCTCCACCAAGGCCCTGCTGGCGGGCGATGGCGACGTGGTGTCGGCCATCTACCGCGAGCGCGTGGTCGCCCGCGGCTTCGGCTCGGGCGCCTGGGGCTGGGGCACGGCCTACGACCAGAAGGGCGGGTGACGGTGCGCTGAAGCGCACCTTACCCCTGTGACAATCGGGCGGGCGGTCTTTTGCGGGCCGCCCGGTCCGGGTGTCTGTCAACAGACAATCGGGAAGATCACAATGGCACGCATCCTGCTTACCCTCGTCCTGGCGCTGCTGCTGGCCGCGCCGGTCGCCGCGCAACAGGCAGACAACGCCCCCGCACCCGACCGCTCCGCCACCGGCGGCGCGCAGACGCTGGAGGATATCCTGGCCCGGCAACGCGGCGAGAAGATTGACGACAGCTTCCGCCGCGACGCGACGGGCGATCCGGACAGCGCCGCAGGCATCGCAGGGCAGTTGGGCACGCTGGGCGGCGCCTCGGATGCCGAGGTCTGGCGGGCGCTGCGCTATGGCACGGCCGACGTCACGGTTTCGGCCGGGGGTGCCCCGGCGCGGGTGCTGGTTCAGAATGGCGGAATGACCTGGCTGAAATGGCGCGAGGGGCCGCTTCGGACCTATGGCGGCTGGCTGCTTCTGGGCACGATCGGCGCGCTGGCGCTGTTTTTCCTGCTGCGAGGCCGGATCAGGATCGATGGGGCCAGGACCGGGCACACCGTCACGCGGTTCAAGGCCGTGGAGCGCTTCGCCCACTGGCTTCTGGCCGGCTCCTTCATAGTTCTCGCCCTCACCGGCCTCGTGGTGCTGTTCGGCCGGCTTTATCTGGCCCCCTATATCGGCAAGGAGGCGAATGCCGCCCTGCTCGTCTGGTCGAAATGGGTACATAACAACATCGCCTGGGCCTTCATGCTGGGGCTGGTGATGGTCTTCGCCATGTGGGTGGTGCACAACCTGCCCAACCGCACGGATCTTGTCTGGATCCGCCAGTTCGGCGGCATCGTCGGCAAGAAGCACCCGCCGGCCAAGAAATTCAACGCTGGTCAGAAGCTCATCTTCTGGTCGGTCATTCTGCTGGGCGGGTCGATTTCGGTGTCCGGCCTGTCGCTGCTCTTTCCGTTCGAATTGCCGCTTTTCGCCAAGACGTTCACGGTGCTGAACGATATCGGCGTGCCGGGCTGGTTCGGCTACGATCCGCTGCCGGTCATGCTGGCCCCGCATGAGGAGATGCAGTATGCCCAACTCTGGCACGCCATCGTCTCCTTCGTGCTGATGGCGATCATCATTGCCCATATCTATATCGGCTCGATCGGGATGGAGGGCGCTTTCGACGCTATGGGTTCCGGTGAGGTCGACGAAGCCTGGGCGCATCAGCACCATTCCATATGGCTGGAGGAAGTTCAGGAGGCGAAGGCAAAACCCTCCAAATCCCCGCCACCGGGCGCAACGCCGGCGGAATGATGCGCTGGCTGGCCGTGCTGTGCCTCGCCGCGCTGCCGGCGGTCGCGCAGGAATTCACCACACTGAAAGGCCATGGCGGGCCGGTGATGGGTATCGCCGTATCCGATGCCGGGCAGGTGGCAACCGCCAGTTTCGACAATTCCGTCGGGCTCTGGCAGGGGCGGGAACCGCGCTGGCTGGAAGGGCACGAAGCGGCGGTGATCGCGCTGGCCTTCGCGCCCGGTGGGCTGGTCTCGGGCGGCGACGATTTCTCGGTCCGGCTCTGGCAGGACGGTCAGGACCGCGTTCTGGGCCGGCACAAGGGCAAGGTGACCTCGCTGGCCGTCGCGCCTGCGGGCGACCTCGTGGCGAGCGGCAGCTGGGACGGTTCCGTCCGGCTCTGGTCGCTCAAGGATGACGGGGAGCAAACCCTGCCCAGCCCCGGTGCCGGGGTCAACGCGGTGGCCTTTTCGCCCAACGGAGCCTGGCTTTACGTGGCCACCTCCGGCGGCGATCTGCTGCGCTATGACATGGCCCGGCCGGAGGCGACTCCGCTGCCGCTGATGCGGCACGGGTTCGGCATCAACGTCGTCGTCGTCGGCGAGGGCTGGCTGGCCTATGGTGCGGTGGACGGTGGCACCCGCGTGATCGACCCCGCCACTGGCGAACAGATCGCCGATTTCACCCTGGACCGCAGGCCAATCCTGGCCATGGCCCATCATCCCGCGACCGGGCAGATCGCGGTTGGCGACGGGCACGGCTATATCATGATGATCGACACCGCCCGTTGGCGGATCGCCCGCGATTTCCGTTCCATGCGCGAGGGGCCGGTCTGGGCGCTGGCCTTCTCGAGGGATGGCGCGGTGATCTGGGCGGGCGGGCTCGACGATGTGGTCTACGGCTGGCCTGTCGCACTTCTGGGCGAATTCGACCCGGCGGGTGGGCCCGACCGCAGCTTTCTGCGCGACCCCGAGAGCATGCCCAATGGCGAGCGGCAGTTCATGCGCAAATGCTCGATCTGCCATGCGCTGACACCTGGACCCTCGCGCAAGGCGGGGCCGACGCTTTTCGGCCTTTTCGGCCGGCCGGCGGGCACCGTGCCGGGCTATCGCTATTCCCCGGTGCTGGACAGCGCCGGGATCGTCTGGAATGATGAGAGTATCGACGCACTTTTCGATCTGGGGCCCGATCACTACATTCCAGGGTCGAAAATGCCGATGCAGGTCATTTCTGGCGCGGATGACCGTGCCGATCTGATTGAATTTCTGAAAGAGGCTACGAAGGGAGACCAGCCATGAAAGCGATGTGGGCCGGCTTCGTCGCGGCAATCGTCATCGCCGTCGGGGCCAATTACATTCTCGGCGAGATCGGGTTTTCCAGCGCCGACCGCCAGACCGGCGCTGCCGTCCGGTTGAACTGACTGCGCCCGCGGCTCAGCCGAGAAGCGCCTTGATATGGGCGACCACGCTGCGGGCCAGAACGGCAGTTTCATAGCCACCTTCTAGCATCGACAGCACTCGGCCGTCCGCATGCTGGTCGGCGACCTCGAGGATGCGCCCGGTCAGCCACGCATAATCACCGTCCACCAGCGACAGGCCGGACATGTCGTCCATCGCATGGGCGTCGAAGCCGGCCGAGACGAAAAGGAATTCCGGCCTGAACCGGTCCAGTGCGGGCAGCCAGTGCTCGGTGATACCGGCACGGAAGGCCTCGCCGTCGCTGCCTGCGGGCAGGGGTACGTCGACCAGATTGGTCGAGTCACTCGCGTGCCCGGTGAAGGGATAGAACGGATGCTGGAAGGTGGAACAGAACAGGATACGCGGATCGCTGTGAAAGATCTCTTCGGTGCCGTTGCCGTGATGGACGTCGAAATCGAGGATGGCGATGCGGCTCACATCGTGGGTGGCCAGCGCATGGGCTGCCGCCACGGCGACGTTGTTGAAAAGGCAAAACCCCATGGCGGTGTCGCGCGTTGCGTGGTGGCCGGGCGGGCGCACGGCGCAGAAGACCGGGTTGGCCTCGCCCCGCATGATCAGATCGACGCCCAGCACGCCTGCGCCGGCTGCCAGCAGGGCCGCGCGCAAGGTGCCGGCTGACATCACCGTATCGCCGTCGATCTCCACCGGGCCGGTGCTGGTGTCGCAGGCGAAGAGGCGATCGAGATAGGCGGGGTCGTGGACGCGCGCCAGTTGCTCGCGGGTGGCCTCGGGCGCGTCGTAGTGGCGCAGCACATAGTCCATCCCTGACATGATGAGCTGATCCTCGATGGCGTCGAGCCGCCCGGGCGTGTCGGGATGGAGCGGACCCGCGTCATGCAGGCGGCAGTCGCGGTGCGAAATGTATCCCAGCATATGCGCCTCTCCCTCAGATCCGCAGTTCGACGGTCACGCAATCGGGATCGTCATCGTTCTGGTGCTGGGCGAAGCCCAACTCCTCCATCAGGTGCAGCATCGGCCGGTTGTCGCGCAGAACCGTGCCCTCGATCCGGCTCAGCCCGTGGTCGCGCGCCGCCTCGATCAGTGCCTTCATCAGCCGGGTGCCCAACCCCTGACCCTGCAGCTTGTCCGACACCACCACCGCGAATTCGCCACTGGTATTGTCCGGGTTGATGGCATAGCGGGCCACGCCCTGCTGATGGAATTTCCCGTTCTTCTCGATCAGCGCCACCATCGCCATTTCCCGGCGATAGTCGATCTGGGTAAACCGCGCCAGCATCTCCGGCGACAATTCGGCCAGCGTGCCCATGAAGCGGAAGCGCTTGGCCTCGGGCGACAGGTCGCGCACGAAGGCGGCCTCGGCCTCGGCGTCCTCGGGGCGGATCGGGCGGATGATGAGCGGGGTGCCGTCGGGCAGGTGGCCGTGCTGGACCAGATGCCTCGGATAGG
>JAUIBJ010000275.1 GCA_030428025.1 Alphaproteobacteria bacterium | reverse complement strand
AATCCATCAGGATGAGCGCCACGCGGTCGTTGCCGTCGAGATTGCCCATCGAGATGTACTGGCGGTTCCCCCGCAGGTCGGCATAGGCGAGGGTGCGGTCGTCGACCACGCGCAGAAAGCCCGGCGCACCGCCGCGAAACTGAACATAGGGCCAGCCGGTTTCCGATACGGTGGCCTGGTAGAAGCCGTCGCGGGCCTCGACAAAGGCGCGTTCGGCATCGCCCAGGCGCTGACCGCCATTGCGGTCGTCGGACAGAAGCGCGGCATAGCGCCCCGATCCGAGGCGGTTCTGACGCCGGCGCACGGCGGGGGTGAAGGCGATATTGGCGAAAGCTATGGGCATGGCGTCTCTCCTCAGAGGCCGAGATCTTCGAGGCCGGGGTGATTGGCCGGGCGCGGCCCGGCGGGCCAGTGAAACAGCCGGTCGGCCGCGGCGATGGGCAGATCGTTGATCGAGGCGATGCGCCGGCACATCCGGCCGTCCGGGGCGAACTGCCAGTTCTCGTTGCCGAAGGAGCGGAACCAGGCGCCGCTGTCGTCGTGCCACTCATAGGCAAAGCGGACGGCGATGCGGTCACCCGAGGCGGCCCAGAGCGACTTGATCAGCCGGTACTCCAGCTCGCGGGCCCATTTGCGGGTCAGGAAGGCGTGGATCTGCGCGTGGCCTTCGACGAACTCGGCCCGGTTCCGCCATTGGCTCGTCTCGGTATAGGCCGGCGTCACGCGGTCGGGGTCGCGGCTGTTCCAGGCGTCCTCGGCGGCGCGCACCTTTGCCTGGGCGGTTTCGGTGGTGAAGGGGGGCAAAGGCGGTCGGTCGGGCAGGGTCATCGGGCGGTCCTTTCAGTTTCGGTCATGTCCCCGGCCGGCCGGGCAGGGAGGGGAAAGGCCGGCCGGGGAGGGCGGGAGCGGGCACGCAAGGGATCAGCGCGCCTCCCGCATTGCCGCCATGGTCGCGCGGGGGTCCGTGACGCGGCTGGCAATCCTGGTGAGACCGGTCGTCGCGGCATCGGCCCCGACCTCGCTCGGCGCGGGTCCGGCCTGCGGCGCGGAGTCGAGTGCGGCGAGGGGAAGGCCGCAGGCGGCGCTCTGCGCGTCGGCGGAGCCCACGAATCCGACCGAGGCCAGAAGGGAGGCGGCGAGGCTGACAAGCGTGGATGCCGAGGGGGTCATGGCATATCCTTTCAAAGGTTGACTGATCGGTTCATGCGAAGATGTACCGATCTGTTAATGTTTGCAAGGGGAAATCTCGAGCCATCTCGGTGAAACAATGGTTTCACGCGCTCACAAAGCTGTTAAAGCCATATTTACTAAAGGAAAACTTGACGAGGCGGCGCCGGAATTATATTTACAGATCAGTCAATGTGAGGCGCCAGATGAGCCGGAATAAACGCGACGAGCTGATTCGAAACGCGCTCGGGATCTTCTATCGGAACGGGTTTCACGCCACCGGAATGGATCTTGTGGCCAAGGAGTCCGGGGTGTCGAAAACCTCGATCTACAAGCATTTCCGTACCAAGGACGAATTGATCCTTGCGGTGCTGCGCCTGCGCGACGAGGATTTCCGCAACTGGCTGTTCCGCCGGATGGAGGAGCTGGCCGCCACGCCGCAGGGGCAGCTGCTGGCCATGTTCGATGCGCTGGAAGAGTGGTTCATGGCCGACGGGTTTCAGGGCTGCATGTTCATCAAGGCCAGCGCCGAGTTCCAGAACGCCGACGACGCCATCAACCGCCAGTCCTATGCCCACAAGGAACTGCTGGTGGATCATTTCGCGCGGCTGGCGGGGGCGGCGGGCCACGACGCTCCGCGCGCGCTGGCCCGGCAATTGCTGATCCTGAAGGAAGGCGCAATCGTCATCGCGGCGATGTCGCACGACCCGGCACCGGCACAGGAGGCCCGCGCGATCGCGGAACGGCTTTTGCTGGGGGGGGCCGACATCTCGGTCTGAGTTGGCGGACAATCGGGTGGGCACGGACGTCCTGCCTCGCCCGAGGGGCGAGAGACCTCCCGCGCACGGGATATCGGGAAATCGCAATGCGCCGGTCCTGCGCCTTGCGGCGTGCTGCGGCAACAATCAGTCTTTGCGGTCAACTTCCTTTATTGAAATCCCGCGCGCGGGTACCCTCCAAACACAATCACTCGTCATGGCCAAGTCCGTTTATGGCGGATAATCAGAGCAGGAATTGGGCGCGGTCAGGGTGTTTCGGTGGTCCTGTCCGCACAGTTTGGCCGTTTTGCGCGGCATGCGTGCATCCTTGCGCGATCGCTCTGCCCCGACCATGCCTGGGTCAGCCGTTTCCGGTGCGCGCCATCTCCATCACCGCGCGAATGAGGCGCACGTCGCGGCGCTGCGACAGACAGACCAGCGTTTCCTCCATCCGCAGAGCGGTTCCCTCGATGCGGATTGGATGCAACCGGTCGTCGGCCCCCATCTCGGCCCGCGAGACGAAGCCGATACCGGCGCCCGAGGCCACCAGTTCACGTACCGCCTCGCGCCCCTCGGCGACCATGGCGGGTACCAGCCGCAGGCCTTGGCGCGCGGCCTCCTCCTCGATTTTCTGGCGGGTCTTCGAGCCGGATTCGCGAAAGACGAGCGGCAGGCGCAGCAGGTCGGCGAGCGGCAGGGCGCTTGTGCTCGGGGGCAGCAGGCCGGCGCCGGCGAAGGCGACGATCTCGGATCCGCCCAGGGGAATCGCGTCCATGTCGGCCCCTGGCGCCACGTCGCCCATCACCCCGATCTCGGCATTGTAGGCGCGCAGTTCGTCGAGGATTTCGCCGGTATTGCCGCCCCTGAGCGTGATGGTGATCTGCGGATAGCGTGCCCGCACCTGCCGCAAAAGGCCGGTGACGTGATGGGCCGCATCGGCGATCACCCGCAATTCACCTGCCACCGCCGCGCCCGATTGCGACAGATGTTCGGCGATCTGCGCCTCGGCCTCGAAATAGGGCCGGGTCAGGCGCAGAAGCGCGGCGCCCGCCTCTGTCAGCCGTACCTGTCTCCGGTCGCGGTGAAAGAGCAGCGTGTCGTGATCCTGCTCCAGCTTGCGCACCTGTTCCGAGACCGCCGGCTGCGTCAGACCGAGCGCCTCGGCCGCGCGGGAGAACCCGCCGAGAAGCGCAACCTGATGAAAGGCGCGAAGCTGGGAATGGCGCATATAAGCTCGGCCTATCCAAATATCCGAATTACCAATTTTACATATGATCTGTGCTGCGGCAAGCCTGCGCCCAACCCCAACAGCCGGGAATCGCCGCCATGACCCACCCCATCCTGCCGCCACGGTTCGGAGAGCCTTATCTTCTCACCCCCGGCCCGCTGACCACCTCCGCCGCCGTGAAGGAGGCGATGCTGCGCGACTGGGGCAGCTGGGACGGCGATTTCCGCGCCATGACCGCCGAGATGCGCGCGCGGCTGCTGGCGATGCTGGGGGAGGGCGCGGGGGCGTTCGATTGCGTGCCGATGCAGGGCTCGGGTACCTTCGCGGTCGAGGCGATGCTGGGCACCTTTTTGCCACCCGACGGAAAGGCGCTGGTGCTGGCCAATGGCGCCTACGGGCTGCGCGCGGCCAATATCCTGCGCTGCATGGGACGCGATCACGTGGTACTGGACAAGGGCGACTATCTGCCGCCGCGCGGGGAAGAGGTGGCCGGGATCCTCGCTGGCGATCCGAGCATTACCCATGTGCTGGCGGTGCATTGCGAAACCTCCAGCGGCATCCTCAACCCGGTGGAGGAGATCGCCGAGGCGGTGGCCGGGGCGGGCCGCAAACTGCTCATTGATGCCATGTCGTCCTTCGGCGCGATCGACCTGCCGCCCGCGACCGTGCCGTACGAGGCGATCGTGTCCTCGGCCAACAAATGCATCGAGGGCGTGCCGGGATTCGGCTTCGTACTGGCCCGGCGGGATGCGCTCGAGGCGGCGAAGGGCAACTGCCATTCGCTAAGCCTCGATCTCCACGCGCAATGGGCGCATATGGAAAGGACGGGGCAATGGCGCTTTACCCCGCCCACCCATGCCGTCGCTGCCTTTCTGGAGGCGCTAAAGGCGCATGAGGCCGAGGGCGGTGTCGCTGGCCGTGGCGCTCGCTATGCGCGCAACCGCGACGTGATGGTCGAGGGAATGCGCGCGCTGGGTTTCGAGACGCTGCTCGAG
Organism: Alphaproteobacteria bacterium; assembly: GCA_030428025.1. Classification (GTDB taxonomy): domain Bacteria; phylum Pseudomonadota; class Alphaproteobacteria; order Rhodobacterales; family Rhodobacteraceae; genus Roseovarius. The sequence goes on along the minus strand of JAUIBJ010000275.1, from coordinate 1,507 downwards.
GCGTGCTGGCTCTCTCCGATCATCGTCACCTTCTTCTGTCCCGCCGATCCGCGTTTCGCCTTCCCCCGTTTCTACGACCTGATGAAACAGAAGGGCTTCATCATCTATCCCGGCAAGCTGACCGTGGTGGACAGTTTCCGCATCGGCTGTATCGGCCAGATGGACGAAGAGGTGATGGCCCGGGCGGTCAGGACCGCAGGCGAGGCGCTGACGGAAATGGGCGTGGCCACGGCCGTGCCGCCCGAAACCGCATTGAAGGAACGAGCCAGGCTGGCCGCGTAAACCAAAGGAATTCCCAATGACCGTTCAATCCCCGATCACGGCCAATGACCGTGTCTATGCCGCGCCGAAAGTTCCGGCGATCGCGATCTGCCTGGATGGCTGTGAGCCCGAATATCTTGAGGTTGCGATCGCCGAAGGCCTCATGCCGACGCTGAAGCGTATGCGCGAGACGGGCACTGACCGTCTGGCGCATTCGGTGATCCCGTCTTTCACCAATCCCAACAACCTTTCCATTGCCACCGGGCGGCCTCCGGCGGTGCACGGGATCTGCGGCAATTTCCTCTATGATCCGGAGACGAGCGAGGAGGTGATGATGAACGACGTGCGGTTTCTGCGGGCGCCGACGATCTTCTCGCGCTTCTACGACGCGGGCGCGCGGGTGGCGGTGGTGACCGCCAAGGACAAGCTGCGCGCGCTTCTCGGGGCGGGGCTGCGGTTCGACGAGGACCGGGCGATCGCGTTTTCCTCGGAACGGTCGGGCGAGACGACGAAGGCCGGGCACGGGATCGACGATGCCAGCGCCTGGCTGGGGATGGACGTGCCGGAGGTCTATTCGGCGGAGCTCAGCGAGTTCGTCTTCGCCGCCGGCGTGAAGCTACTGAAGGAGTGGCGGCCGGACGTGATGTATCTCTCGACCACGGACTACATCCAGCATAAGTTCGCCCCCGGGGAGGAGGGCGCGCTGCGGTTCAACGCCATGGTCGACCGCTATCTGGGCGAGCTCGATGCCCTGGGCGCCGCCGTGGTGCTGACCGCCGATCACGGGATGAAGCCCAAGCACGATGCCGAAGGCCGGCCCAACGTGATCTATGCGCAGGACCTGCTGGACGATTGGCTGGGGCAGGGCGCGGCCCGTGTCATCCTGCCGATCACCGACCCCTACGTGGTCCATCACGGCGCGCTGGGCAGCTTCGCCACCGCCTATCTGCCAGATGGTGTCATCGTGGGTGATCTGGTCGAGCGGCTTCGCGGTGTCGAGGGAATGCTGGAAATCGTCGATCAGGACGAGGCGGTGCGCCGCTTCGAGCTTCCTAAAGACAGGATCGGGCACATCGTGATGATCTCCGAGGAAAACATGACTATCGGTACATCCGCCGACCGCCACGACCTGGCCGCGCTGAAAGAACCGCTGCGCAGCCATGGCGGGCTGACCGAACAGGAGGTGCCGTTCATCGTCAACCGCAAGCTGGACCTGCCGAACGCGCCCGGGCTGCGCAATTTCGAC
>JAUIBJ010000274.1 GCA_030428025.1 Alphaproteobacteria bacterium | reverse complement strand
CTCCAGCCGGTGCTGTGCGGTCTCCCAGCCCATGCGCTGGCGCAGAAGCTCCAGCGATTTCTCGATCTCTGCGACGGTGGTTTCGATTTCGGCGCGCATGGGGGTTTTCCTTGGTCTGCTCGAGACACGGTGATAGCAAGGCGCACGGGGTTGGACAAGATTGCAACACAGGACGGATCACGGCAAATCGCCCCCGGTGGACGATCGGCTGGCGCAGCGCCTCGCGGCGTTTTCGGCGCAAGAGCCGGTTCGGCTCGCGCGGACCGGGCTGGCCACGCTCTGGCGGGTCACGCTGGCCGACGGCCGGAGGGGCGTTCTGAAGCTCTATCACCGAAGGGGCATGGGCAATGAGCGCGCAGGGCTTGCCTATCTGCAGGCCTGCGGCGGCCGGGGTGCGGTGCGGGTGCTGGCAGAGGCACCGGACGCAGTGCTGCTGGAGGCGCTGGAAGGCCCGTTGCTGGGCGATCTGAGCCGCGCGGGGAGGGATGACGCGGCCAATGCCTGTCTGGCGGAACTGGCCGCCCGGCTGCAGGCACGGGTGCGGTCGGTGGCGGGGCTGCCCGCACTAGAGGACTGGCTCGCCCGGCTTTTTGCCCTGCAGACCGGGCCGGGCTGTCCGGCCGCGCTCGCCACCGACATGCGGCGCGCCGCCGAAATCGCCCGGCACCTTGCAGACACCAGCCCCTGTCGCCGACCGCTGCACGGCGATCTGCACCACGACAACGTGATCCTCACCAACGAGGGGCCCAAGGCCATCGACGCCAAGGGGGTGTTGGGCGATCCCGCCTTCGAACTGGCCAATGCCTTCCGCCATCCCGCGGATTGCCCGACGGCGCTGAATACTCCGGCCCGGGCGCGGGCGCTGGCCCGCATCGGTGCCGCGCATCTGGGGGTGGACCCTGAACGCCTTCTGGCCTGGGCGGCTGTGAAATGCGCGCTGTCCATCGCCTGGCGCGCGGCCGACCGGCTGGAAGGGAGCGACCGCGAGGCACCGCTGCTCGCCCTGCTTGTGGCCCAGACCGCCGCAGATTCATGAGCAGATTATCGCCCGGAAGATGCATGCCTTCCGGGCCACGTGATCCCGACGCGCTCCGTGAGCGTTTCGGGTCGGTCAACCGGGAACCGCCCGGATCAACCAAGAGTCTCCGACCCGGACATTTCACCGGCATCCCCGCGCGCCGATGATTCAGTAAAGCCCGCCGGAACTCAGCGAGCCGAAGCTCGTCTTGTCATTCACCTGCCCGGTCTCGCCGGTAGAGGTGGTCACCTCGCGGCCGTCCTGGCCCTGCTGGCGACGCTCCTCGTAAAGCTCCAGATCGTTGCCCATGGCGAACCCGCCATCGTAGACAAAGCCGAAGATGGGCTCCTCGCCGTCGCGGAAATATTCCGCGACCACATTTGCCCCCGAGGCCCCCTCCGGCAGGCGGGCACCGGTATAACGATCTATCTTGATGAAATGTCCGCCCTCCGGCACCTTGAACCGGCCGCCGCCATATTTCTTGACCGCCTTCTGCATGAACTGCTGGAAAACCGGCCCGCACATCGACGAACCATAGGCGCCGCGGCCCAGCCCACGCGGCTGGTCGTAGCCGATATAGCAACCGGCGGCGATGTTCGAGGTGAAGCCCACGAACCAGACGTCACGCGCGTCGTTGGTGGTCCCGGTCTTGCCGGCAACGGGAACGGGCAGATTGATCGCGCCCGAGGCGGTACCGCGCTGCACCACTCCCTGCATCATCGAGGTGATCTGATAGGCGGTGACCGCGTCAATCACCTGCTCTCGGTTCGACGCAACCCGCGGGCCCCGGTCACGCGGGATGCCCGGATCGTCGCAATCAACGCAGGTCCGCGGGTCGTGCCGATAGACGGTCTTGCCGCTGCGGTCCTGCACCCGGTCCACCAGCGTGGGTTGCACACGCTCGCCGCCATTGGCGAACATCGAATAGGCCGCCACCATCTTGAAAAGAGTCGTCTCCTCGGACCCCAGCGCGTTGGCGAGGAATGTGCCCATGTTGTCGTAGACACCGAATTCCTCGGCGTAGTCGGCCACCACGTCCATGCCAACCTCCTGCGCCAGACGGATGGTCATCAGGTTCCGCGACATCTCGATACCCGTGCGCAGCGGCGTTGGGCCATAGAACTGGTTGGTCGAGTTGCGCGGCCGCCAGATGCCCTGGGCGGTGTCGATCTCGATCGGCGCGTCGATAACGATGGTGGCGGGCGAATAGCCGCTGTCGAGGGCGGCGGCATAGACGAAGGGCTTGAAGGACGAGCCCGGCTGGCGCAGCGCCTGGGTGGCGCGGTTGAACACCGAATGCTGATAGGAAAAACCGCCCTGCATCGCCAGAACCCGGCCGTTATGGACGTCCATAGCCATGAAGCCGCCCTGCACCTCGGGCACCTGCCGGAGCGTCCAGCGGATGAAGCTGCCGTCGTCGTCCGCGGTCATCCGGCGCACATGCACCACGTCGCCGCGCTTGAAAGTCTCCTGGAAATTGCCGGGCAGCCAGGCGATGTCCTTGCGGGGGATCATATGCGGTTCCGTCTCGGTCTCCTCGACCCCCTCGATGCCGATGCGCATCTGCTGGTCGCCGATCTCCAGCACCACGGCCGGATACCATGTGCCATCGAGCTCGATGTCGCGGGCCACGTCCAGCTGGCCCAGTGCCTCGCGCCAGGCCGTCTCGTCGCCCAGAACGTCTTCGGGCAGGCGTTCGCCCGTGCCGCGCCAGACCTTGCGGCCCCGGTCATATCTCTCCAACTGCCGGCGCAGGGCCTTCGCGGCCTCCACCTGCAATTCCGGATCGATCGTGGCGCGCACTGTGAGGCCCCCGGTAAAGAACTCGCCCTCGCCGAAATTCTCCGACAACTGGCGGCGGATCTCGTCGGTAAAGTAGTCGCGCGGGGGCAGGGTCTCGCGCCATTCGCGGAAATCACCGTTCTGAACCGAGCGGACGGGCTCGTTGAGTTCCGTCTGCATGGTCTCACGATCGATATAGCCGTTCTCGAACATCTCCTTCAGCACGAAGTCGCGGCGCTTCTTCAGCCGCTCCATCTCGCGCACCGGGTGATAGTCCGAGGGCGCCTTGGGCATCGAGGCCAGAAACGCCGCCTCGTGCGGCTCCAGTTCGCTCAGCGTCTTGTTGAAATAGGTCTGGGCGGCAGCGGTCACGCCATAGGAGTTCTGGCCGAGGAAGATCTCGTTGAGATAAAGCTCGAGGATATCCTCCTTGTTCAGCGTCTCCTCGATCCTTGTTGCGAGGATGATCTCCTTGATCTTGCGTTCGATCCGGCGGTCGCCCGACAGAAGGAAGTTCTTCATCACCTGCTGGGTAATCGTCGAGGCGCCGCGCACCGTCTGGCCGCGAGTGCGCACGGCTTCCACCAGAGCCGCGGCGATGCCGCGCGCGTCATAGCCGGCATGGCTGTAGAAATTCTTGTCCTCGGCGGAAATGAACGCCTGTTTCACCAGGTCCGGGATTTCTTCGGCCGGGGTAAAGAGGCGGCGCTCCTGCGCGAACTCGTCGATGATCCGGCCCTCGGTGGAATAGATCCGGCTGATGGTCGGAGGCGCATAATTGGCCAGCGATTCGTGGCTGGGCAGATCGTTGCCATAAATGTGGAACACCGCACCGATGCTGAGCGCCACCATAACCACGACCAGCGTGATCAGACTGAAGACAGTTCCGAAGAGAGAAAGGATGGGTCTGAGCACCGGGGCCCCCGTTTGCACGTTGATCTTCCATATAAGCCCGCGCCCGGGGCCCGTCAAAACACATTGCCGCCAGCGGCACCATCGCCTGCGGATCGCCGCTCAGTGCCGCACCAGCCGGGCCGCGGCGGCGTCCGCCACCCTCCAGGCCTGCAGTGCGTCGCGGATGCCGGCGGCCATCTTCGCCCGCCACTCGGGATCACGCAGATTTTCCAGATCGCGGCTGCTGGACAGAAAGCCCAGTTCGACCAGAACCGAGGGGATGTCGGGCGATTTCAGCACCGAGAACCCGGCCGAACGCAGGGGGCGGGAATTGAGCGGCAGCCCCTGCTCCTTGATTCCCAGCCGGATCGCGCGCGCCAACTGGTCCGAGCGCGGCTGCGTCTCCATCCGCGCCAGATCCATCAGCACGTCGGCGACCACATCGTCGGTGGCGGTCAGGTCGATCCCGGCCAGGATGTTGGCGCGGTTGTGCCGTTCGGCCAGCGCGGCGCTGGCCTCGTCGCTGGCGCTGTCGGCGAGCGTATAGACGGTGGCGCCCCGCGCCCGCCCCTCGCTCAGCGCATCGGCATGCAGCGACAGGAACACATCCGCCCCCAACTCATGGGCGATGGCCACCCGGCGTTCGAGCGAGACGAACTCGTCGGCCTCGCGCGTCAGCGCCACGTCGAAGTCACCGGCGCGCAGAAGCGTCTCGCGCAGCTCGCGGGCAAAGCTCAGCATCAGCGTCTTCTCGTTCTCCCCGTCGCGCTCGGCACCGGGGTCGACCCCGCCATGGCCCGGGTCGATCACCACCAGCAATTTCCCTTCACCGGTCTGACGGGGCTTGCGTACCGCAGGCAGACCTTCGGCGGTGCGCTCCCACCCCGGCAGGGGCGGCGCGCCCGAGCTTGCGGCGAACGCCTCCTCCGTCACCTCCTCCAGCAGCACCTTGATCTCGACCTTTCCGCTTGCCTTGTCGGTCTCGGCATTGGCGGTACGGACCGCATAAGGCCCGGCCAGATCGACCACCATGCGCGACCAGCCGGGCCGGAATCCGCCAACGCGCACCGCGGTAACGCGCTCGGACCAGTCCAGAAGGTCGGGATCGACGCCGCGCCAGTCCACTTCGCGGAAATCCAGCACCAGCCGGGGCGGCCCGGCCAGGGTGAACACCCGGAACGGCACGCCCTGGCTCAGCCCCAGTTTCAGCCGCAGGCCCTGACGCGTGTCGTCGAGGCGCGATTTGGCGACCTCGACTCGCGCGAGCGCGCCGAACTCCTGGCTTTGCGCCTGGGCGGCCACGGCCCAGACGCCCAGCACCAAGGCCAGACAAATCCTGATCATCCTGCTCTTTCCGCCGTTGCCGGTCTCGTTTGCCCCGATCCTACACCACGGCAAGGCGCTTGCCCACCGCCCTTGGTCGTTCGCGACCCGAAAAATGCGGACCCAGACGCGCGGCGCAATGGCCCGGCAAAGCCACTGCTCAGGCCTTCATCTTGCCAAAGAAACTCCCATTCCGACGCGAGCCGGCGCGCATCGCGCCCAGTCGGGCGGACCGGCCTCAGCGGCGTTCCATGAACGCCTTCAGACGCGCCAGCCCCTCGACGATGTCCCCGGTGCTGCGCGCATAGGAAAAGCGCAAGGTACCGCCGCCGCGCACCGGGTCGAAATCCAGCCCCGGCGTCACCGCCACGCCGGCCTTCTCCAGAATCTCGGCGGCAAAGCCAAGGCTGTCGCCGGTGATATCGCTCACATCGGCGTAGACATAGAAAGCCCCGTCGGGCGGCGCGATCCGGTCGAAGCCGGCCTCGGGAAGGCCTTTCAGCATCAGCCGACGATTGGCGCGGTAGACCTCCATGTTGGCCTCCAGTTCCTCGCGGCAGTCCATCGCCGCGAGCGCGGCCACCTGGCTGGCATGGGGCGGGCAGATGAAGAGGTTCTGCGCCAGCCGCTCGATGACG
>JAUIBJ010000273.1 GCA_030428025.1 Alphaproteobacteria bacterium | reverse complement strand
TGCAGGTGTTTCTGGCCGGCACCGCCCCGTCCGAGGCGCTGCGCTTCAAGGCGCTGTCCACCGCCGGCACGGTGGTCGATGCCGCGCGGGTGATCGACCAGATGCTGGTCGAGGAGAAGGGCGAGATCGCGCCGCCGCGCTTTTCGATGGAGATCCTGCGCAACGAAAGCGGCGTGTCGCTGATCGGGCTGGTGCCCGCGGCGATGGACCGGGAGGGGTTCGTCGCTGAGGTGGAGGCGGCCACGGGCGACGAGGACGTGGCGGATTTCCTCGAAACCGCCGATTATCCAATGCCCCGCACCTGGGACGCGGCAACGGCCTATGCGCTGCGCACGCTGCGCGAGCTCGACCGCACCAAGATCTCGGTCGATCCCGACCGGGTGTCGATCACTGCGATGACCGAAAGCCCCGAGGCCCGCAAGGCGGTGGAGACCGAGCTGTCGCGACGGGTGCCCGAGGGGGTGACGCTGGCGCTGAACATTTCGGCTCCGCGCCCGGTGATCGCGCCCTTCACCCTGCGTTTCGTCATCGACAATGGCGAGATCCGGTTCGACGCCTGTTCGGCCGATACCGAGGCCGCGCGCGAGCGCATCGTCGCGGCGGCCCGCGCCGCCGGCCTGACCGGCGCGGCCAATTGCATCATCGGGCTGGGCGTTCCCTCGCCCAAATGGGCCGTGGCAGCGGAGCAGGCGATCGGGGCGCTGGCCGAGCTTGGCGCCGGCGTGGTGACCTTCTCGGACGCCGATATCTCGCTTCTGGCGGTGCAGGGCACCCCGCAGGACCGTTTCGACGACGTGGTGGGCGGCCTGCAGACGGCGCTGCCCGAGGTGTTTGCGCTGACTGCCGTGCTGCCCCCGCCACCCGACGACAGCGAGCCCGAAATCCCGGAATTCACCGCCACGCTCTCGCCCGAGGGGCTGGTACAGTTGCGCGGCCGCATTGCCAGCGATGCCGAACGCGAGATCGTCGACAGTTTCGCCCGGGCCAGCTTTACCTCGGACGGGGTGAGCATGAGCGCGCGAGTGGCAGAGGAACTGCCCGACGGCTGGACCTTTCGGGTTCTGACGGGCCTGCATGCGCTGTCCTACCTCTCCAACGGCGTGGTGCGGGTGACGCCCGACGACCTGAGCGTGCGCGGCGCCACCGGCCGGCAGGAGGCCGGCTCGATGATTTCCGGGTTCCTGTCGGAACGGCTGGGCGAGGGGGCGAAATTCAGCATCGACGTACGCTATCGCGAGTCGCTCGACCCGGTGGCCAGCCTGCCCACGCCCGAGGAATGCGAGGAGCGCATCGCCGCCATCCTCAAGGAGCGCAAGATCACTTTCGAGCCCGGATCGGCCAAGATCGACATCAGCGGTGCCGAGATCATGGACGACATCGCCGAGGTGCTGCAGGATTGCGGCGAGATCACCATGGAGATCGGCGGGCATACCGACAGCCAGGGCCGGGAGGTGATGAACCAGCAACTCAGCCAGGCCCGGGCCCAGACCGTTCTGAACGAATTGCGCATGCGACGGGTGCTGACCGCCTCGATCACGGCCGTCGGCTATGGCGAAAGCCGCCCCATCGCCGAGAACGACACCGAAGAGGGGCGCGAGGCCAATCGGCGCATCGAATTCAAGGTGATCCTGCCCGAACCGGTGGAAGAAGAAGAAACAACGCTTGAATCTCTGGAAGATCCGGGGAATGAACAGCCGGATACAGCGGAAGCCGACAGCCCGGAGGCGGACGGCGACACCGACACCGACACCGGGACCGAGGATGGCACGGCCGCGGTGGAGAGCGAAGCGCAGGAAGATACGCCGGATGAACAGGACTGAATTCATCATCGCGACAGCGATCATTCTGTTCGTCGCGTTCTGTCTGGGGTGGTTCGCGAATTGGCTGGTGCACAAGTTCATCCGCGTGTCCAGCTCGGACATGGGCGAACTCGAACGCCTCGCGCAGGAACTGCACGAGGCCGAAGAGACCCGCGATCAGGCGATCACATATCTGCAGCAGCGCGAGGCGGAACTGACCAATCAGCTCAGCCAGACAGAAGCCGAGTTGTCGGCGACGATGGACGGGCTGCGCGAGGCCCGGCACGAGGCCGAAAGCCTGCGCAACGAGCTTGAGCGGCAGCGCACGGGGTAGGCCCGGCTCAGCCCTTCTTCTTGCCTGATTTCTTCTTCTTTCCTTTGCCGGCGTCTTTCTTTCTGTCCTTCTTGCCCGTGTCTTTGGTCTTGGATTTCGAGCCTTTGGCGTCCTTTTTTTCGGGCTTTGCCTCTCTTTTCTTGACCTTCGCCTCCTTCTTGCCGGATTTCGTTTTCGAGTCCGACTTGGCGGCGGGGGCGTCCTTCTTCTTTTTCTTCTTTTTCGGCTTGTCCGTTTTGGGCCCGTTCTTCGCGCTGTCGTTCTTTCCCTGTTTCCTTTTCTTCTTGCCGGCCTTGGGGGCTGCCGGCGGCTCTTCGACCGGGGCGGGGTCCGGGGCATCCTCCACCGGCGCCTCGGCAATGGCCGTGGCAGGATCGGGCGTCCGGACGGCGGGCGCGGCCGCTTCCGGGGCCGGCTCGGGGGCCGTCAGGGCCTGCGCGGCGGCAATGAGGCGTGGAGCGGTGGCCGGGCCGATGCCGGAGACCGTCAGAAGGTGCGACGGGTGCGCGCCGGCGAGGTCTTCGGCCGTGGCGATGCCCGCCGCAGCAAGTCGGGCGGCCATGGCGGGCCCGATACCGGCGATTTCGGTGATGTCTGTCATGGAAAGCCCTTCAGTTTTCATGTATATCTTTCGCATATACTGAGTATATACATATCGGTCAAGCCGGGCTTTCCCCGTTCCGCGCCCGATCCGGGACTTCTCCTGGCGCGGCGCGGTTGGACAGGTTGCCTCAGAAGATCTCGAACAGCCCGGCCGCACCCATGCCGCCGCCGATGCACATGGTCACAACGCCCAGCTTCGCCCCGCGCCGGCGGCCCTCGATCAGCAGGTGCCCGGTCATCCGTGCGCCGGTCATGCCAAAGGGGTGGCCGATGGAGATCGCGCCGCCATTGACGTTGCAGATCGCGGGGTCGATCCCCAGCCGCTCGCGGCAGTAGAGCGCCTGACTGGCGAAGGCCTCGTTGAGTTCCCACAGGTCGATGTCGTCGACGTTCAGCCCGTGGCGCTCCAGCAGGCGGGGCACTGCGAAGACGGGGCCAATGCCCATCTCGTCGGGCTCGCAGCCGGCGGTGACGAAGCCCTTCAGCGCGCCCATCGGCTCCAGCCCCTCTTTTTCGGCCAGCCCCGCCTCTACCACCACCAGCGCCGAGGCGCCGTCGGAGAGCTGCGAGGCATTGCCGGCGGTGACGTAATGGCTCTCGCCCTGCACGGGTGCGAGCTTCGCAAGCCCCTCCAGCGTGGTGTTGGGGCGGTTGCAGTCGTCCATGCCGAAACTCACCTCCTTGCGGGTGACCTCGCCGGTCTCGCGGTCCTTGAAGGCCTGGGTCACGGTGATCGGCACGATCTCGTCATCCAGCCGGCCGGCCTCCTGCGCGGCGGCGGTGCGCATCTGGCTTTCCAGCGCCAGTTCGTCCTGCGCCTCGCGGCTGATCTTGTAGCGTTCTGCCACGATATCGGCGGTCTGGATCATCGAGAGGTAAAGCTCGGGCTTGTGTTCCTCGATCCAGGGCTCGCGCGCCTGCGGGGGGCGGGTGGGGGGCATCTGGCTGATGCTTTCCACCCCGCCGGCGATCGCCGCCGGCGCGCCGTTCTGGGTGATGGCGTTGGTGGCCATGGAGACGGCCTGCAACCCCGACGAACAGAAGCGGTTCACGGTCGCCGCCGCCACCGTCACCGGCAGCCCGGCGCGGATCACCGACTGGCGGGCGATATTGGCGCCGGTCCAGCCTTCGGGATAGCCGCAGCCGATGAAGGCGTCCTCGATCAGCGCCGGATCGACGCCCGCCCGCTTCACCGCATGTTCGATGGCATGCCCGGCCATGGTGGCCCCGTGGGTTTCGTTGAAGGCCCCGCGATAGGACTTGGCAAGTCCGGTACGGGCGGTCGATACGATAACAGCCTGTTTCATCACTCTCTTTTCTCCTTCTCAGCCGTTCAGGCTGGCAAATGTGCGGTTCTCCCGCACAAGCTGCTGCAAGAGCGGGGCAGGCTGCCAGAAAAACGCGTCTTCCTCCTGCAGGGTCATGATGTCGGTGAGGATCTTCGCCGGTCCGACGCTGTCGGCATAATGCAGCGGCCCGCCGCGCCGGCGCGGGAACCCGTAGCCGTTCAACAGGACAACATCCACATCCGCCGGCCGCTGGGCAATGCCCTCGCCCACGACTCGCGCGGCCTCGTTGACCATGGCGGCCATGTAGCGGTCGATAATCTCTTCGTCCGAGATGGCGCGCGGGGTGATGCCCTTCTCGGCCCGCTCGGCGGCGACGATCTCGTCCACCTGCGGATTGGGACGGGGCTTTTCGCCGTCTTCGTAGATATAGAAGCCCTTGCCGGTCTTGCGGCCGAAATGGCCCTCTTCGCAGAGGCGGTCGGCAAAGGCGGCATAGGTTTCGCGCGGATCGCGGCTGGGGGCCAGCCGCTTGCGGTTGGCCCAGCCGATATCTAGCCCGGCCAGATCGCTGACGGCGAAGGGGCCCATGGCCAGCCCGAACCCCACCAGCGCCCGGTCCACGTCGAAGGGGCTGGCTCCGGCCAGGACGGTGGCGAAATTGGCCTTCTGGTAATGGCTCAGGATCCGGTTGCCGATGAACCCGTCGCAGACGCCGGCGCGCACCGCGATCTTCTTCATCCGCTTGGCCAGCGCAAAGCCGGTCGCCACCACATCGGGGGCGGCGGTGTCGGGCACGACCACCTCCAGCAGTTTCATCACATGGGCGGGCGAGAAGAAATGAAGGCCGACCACATCCCGGGGCCGCGACGTTGCGGCTGCAATCTCGCCCACGTCGAGATAGGATGTGTTGGTGGCCAGCACCGCGCCCGGCTTGCAGACCGCATCGAGCCGGCCGAACACCTCGGTCTTGACCTCCATGCTCTCGAAAACCGCCTCGATCACCAGATCGCGGTCGGTCAGTTGGGCATAGTCGGTCGCGGTGCGGAAGGCGCCCGCCATGATCGCGTCATAGCGGTCCTGCGCCAGCTTGCCGCGCCTGATGGCGCCCTGCAGGTTGCCGTCTACGGTGCTGCGCGCCTTGTCGGCCGACGCCTCGTCGCGTTCGACGAGGGTAACGTCGAGTCCCGAAAGCAGGGCCGAGGTGGCGATGCCCGCGCCCATGGTGCCGCCGCCCACGATGCCGATCCGGTCGGTCGGTCGGGGCTCGGCCCTCTCGGCTTCGGGCAGCTTCGACGCGCTGCGCTCGGCAAAGAAGGCATGGACCATCGCCGCGCGCTGGTCGGACTCCAGCAACTCCGTGAACAGCGCGCGTTCGTTGGCGAGCCCCTCGCGGAAGGGCAGCGAAAGCGCCCCCTCCACCGCGTCGAGCGCCTTGAGCGGGGCCATGACGCCGCGCGCGGATTTCTTCACCTTCGCGCGGATCGCTTCGAAATCGGCCCCTTCCGGCGCCTGCACCGGCATTTCGCCGGTGCGGCGGGGTCCCGCACCCGCCTCGACCAGTTCCCGCGCATAGGCCAGCCCGGCGGCGCGAATGTCGCCGCCCTCGGCGATCCGGTCGACAAGGCCCAGCTC